>JAKLGZ010000019.1 GCA_022710385.1 Methanoregula sp. | reverse complement strand
CTGCTACGACAGGATCCGGCAGGAGAAATCCTCCTACCAGGTTCGGAAGTGCCTCGATCACAATCATCACAAAGATCAGGAGCTTCTGGAGGCCCATGTAGAGGACCTGCCCACGAACCTCGGCGGTATCGATATGAAGGATGTCTGCACCCTTCAGGAGCTGCAGGACAATGGATGCCGTGACAATCGGACCAATACCCAGCTGGATCAGAGAACCACTCGCACCAGCGAGCAGAGCCCGGTAATATTGGAAGAGATCCATGGAATTTGGATCAAGTCCCCAGAGGGGGATATTGGTCATAACGAAATACAGGATGAGTATGCCAGCGGTCCATAACAGCTTGTTTTTGAAATGGACGTGGCCTTCGGGACTTTTTACTGCCGGCATTGCAGCAAGCAGCGGTTCCATGCGATCCAACAGTGTTCCCATTCTTACACCCTAAAAATTGGTCAGATGACCAGGGCCTGACCACCCATTGCCTCGATCTTGCTCTTTGCCTGAGCGGAGAATGCTCTCGCCGTGATGTTCATCTTTAAAGTGACTTTTCCGCTTCCAAGTATCTTATCGATACCGATTTGATCTGCATGGAGGGTGATCGTATCCCCCTCCCGGGTGGCTTTTCCCCCTGCAAGAAGGGAAGGGGCCATCTGATCGATCTCACCAACCGAGATCACCCGCATGATCCTGGCGGTCTGGTTATAGAATCCATCCTTTCCGTTATGGATTTCACCATACAGGAGGTAGTGGGAGAACCGATGATCACGGTGACCTGCCCGTCCTCTTCCGCCCCTGTTACCAGCTCCACGCCTGTTCTTATGGGTACCCCCACCGCATGTTCGTGATCCGCGGTATTTCGAACGTTTGTTTACCGGCATCTTTTTTCACCTCATCCTGTGGAGGAGCGCATTAATCTCCTGCCCATAATAGCCGAGTGCCCCCCCCTGCTGGGCAGTTCGTTTGATCGTCCTGTACCCTTTCCGGGGCGGGTGCAGACGGAGGACGGGCTTCAATCCGGGCATGTCAGCAAGTCGTGTCTCACCCGAAGCCAGAGCTGCTGCAAATTCGGTAATCCCTGAATATAGTGAATTTGACTTCACATACTCATCGGTCAATGGGGTATCTCCGATAACACGTCCCCGTGTGCGAAGGATCGTTTCAATGGTAACGGCATCAACTTCACCATAAGCGACGAAGTCCTTGACCTTCCGGATCATGCCGAGGTATTCAGGCGTATCCGGGACAAGGACGCAGTGATTAATGTGGTGAAGCCGGAGCATCTTGAGCGTATCCTTGATCTCACGGCGGGTATTCACCACCCCGCGGACCTGTACTATGGCGTACATCACTCATCACCTCCGCGCCGGGTCATATTTGTCGCCTTGAGCGCGTTGAAGGTGGCCTTGGCAAAATTGATGGTCGTCCTGGTCTGCCCTTTCGAGAACGTCCAGGCGTCCTTGATCCCTGCCAGCTGGAGCACCTTTCTGCTTATCTCACCCGTGACGAGGCCGATCCCCTGGGGGGCAGGTTTGAGCATGACCCGCACGCTCCCCGCTGCACCCTCTACCTTCATCGGGATGGAATGGGTGGTATCGCAACCGCATTCCCATGATCCACATCCGCGCCTGACCTTGATCACGTTCATCTTTGCATCGACAATGGCCTTCTTGATTGCATCGCCAACCTGGGAATCTTTCCCCTGGCCAAATCCGATGTAGCCGTTACGGTTCCCGACGACAACCACTGCCCTGAATTTGACTCTGCGCCCTGAATCGGTCATGCGCTGGACCATCTCGATATCGAGCACTTCATCTTCCAGATCTGGGAGAAATGCATCAACGATCTCAGGTTCCTTGATGGGACGCCCGCTCTCCAGCACCTGGTCGATGCTGGTAATCTCTCCCGAGGCTACCATCTTTCCTAGGCCGGTAAGCGGAACCCATTCTGTCTTCTCGTAAGGCATCTCACCTCAACTCCTTCATTATGGCGTCAATCGTCTCATCGACGTTCCGAACCAGATCCCCTGCACGTTCGGGTGCAAACGCTGCGATATGTGCACCTTTTACCCGATCATCATCAGGGAGCACCTGTTCTCCATGGGGTACATCAAGGCCGGCAGCAACAGCTCCTTTGAGCGCGGCAAAGACCCTGTTCCCCGGTGTTGCACGGTGCAGACCTATGTCAAGGACGGCTCGTTGCTGGTCGGCATTCAGTGCCTTTACCGCAAAAAGCATCCCGGTAAGGTATGCTGCCGGGAGTGCGGATGTCGATCCATTGTATCCATAGTTCGCCAGTTCGGTGGAACTGGCACTCACCAGAGTTCGGTCACCATCCATCTCTGCCAATACCATCTGGATGATGATCTGCCGGTTGGTCTTCCTCACGACCATCCGTGGGCGGTCAGAGACCACCAGTTTGGCCCGTTTGTAATAATCGGTCTTCCCTTCCTTGCGTCTCCGGAAAGGAACGAAGTAACGAGGTCCCGTTGCCATGTTACTTCATCCTCCCTGAAATGATCCCGATTTGAGCTTTCAGGTGCGCTACGTTCCTGAACTGCCCTCCGGCAGCCTTCCGATACAAGGTGCGGTAGAGGTGAGGTGCTATCTCTCCGCTCTCGCGAAGTTCTGCAAGAGTTTTTCTGATCGCCCGAATCTTCTGTATCCACTCCCTTTTCGAAGGATTTCGTGCCCCGGCAGCCCCTTTTCGTCTGCCGGGTCCCTTGCAGTGCCCATACGAACGTTTCGCCATAAGCGCCCGGGCTCTTCCACGGCTGTTGCCCTGGACCTGACGTGCCCGGATCACACCCTCTCCGATAAGTCCCCTGATATCCTCTCGCGATATCGCATTCTGGATGTCGCCGATCCGTTCGGCATCAAACCATACGCGATTGATACCACAACCGAGAAGCGATGCTGCGAGACGCCGCTGGTTTGCAATATCAGTCATCGCTCTTCGCCTCCTGCTCCTTGGGCCTGATATCCCTCGCGTTCAAAACCTTCAGCCCTGCTGCAACCGCCTGATCCTGTATAAGCATTCGTTTCTTGTTTCCAACGGTTCCGCCTATACGGATAGCATCTTCGTCAGGATTCAATCCTGCAAGATCACCTGGGGTAAAGACCCGGATTTCACGATATCCGCTCGGGTGCATACCCCTGACCTCGATGGGGCTGCCATACCCTGGTGTCGGGAGCGGCCCTTTTGCTTTCTTCTGCCTCCGCTTTTTGGAATGGAGCCCGCGCGGCATCCGCCAGGATTCGGAGAGCTGCTTCTTTTTCCCCGCCCCGTCCCGCTTGAATGATGCTGATTTGTCGGAACGGACCTGGATTAACCTTTTTGTCTCGTCGGCCATTTCAATCACGCCCTCTCGACGATATAAATTCCATCCTGGAAAATGCGGGGATCACGGTTCCGGATCTTGGTCGCATGTTCGATGTTGGCCGAAGTATTGCCAATGAGCTCTTTATCAATTCCGGAGAGGATAATCTCGTCATTTCCTATCTTTGCTGTCACGCCATTGACAATGGTGGCATACCTGGCCTTTTTCTCACCCAGGAAATTATTGATCTCAAGTTTATTACCCTGCAGCTTGAGCTGGATAGGAAAATGGCTGTAGACCACCTTCATACGGTATTCGAATCCGGTGTTGACGCCGTGGCACATATTTCTGGTATGTGCAGCAAAAGTGCCCACCATGGCAATCACACTCTTACGATCTGAATTAGTGGAGAAGATCACCGTATTGTCTGCCAAAACGGTAGTAATCTGGGGGAACCTTACGATCCGTTCAAGCTGACCTTTCGGCCCCTTCACTTTCAGCAAGGTCCCTTCCAGCTCGACCTTCACTCCTTCTGGTATGGTTACTTTTCTTTCCGATGCCATGCTCTCTCACCTCTAATACACATACCCGAGAAGTTCTCCACCGACCCCTTCCTTCCTTGCCTGTTCATGGGTCATGACCCCTTTTGAGGTGGAAAGGATCAGAATCCCGAAATTCTTTCCAGGAAGATACTGGGTCTCCCAATACTCAAGCTCATTCAATGGTACGGAATACCGGGGTGAGATTGCACCGCACTTATTGATCCGCCCATTCAGCTGAACGAGGAATTGCCCTCCGCGACCGTCATCAACATACTCAAATCCGGAGATATATCCTGATTCCTGCATGATACGGAACATGGCCCCGAGGAGTTTGCCTGCCGGCTCGATAAGGACGCCAGGTTTGCCGCCATCTGCAGCATTCTTCAGCGCACTCATCCCATCTGCAATTGTGTTTAATCTTCCCATGTGCCCTTCCTCCTCAATTCATCTTTTTGAATCCCATCTTCTGGGCCCATTCCCTGAAACACTGCCTGCAGAACATAATATGGTACCTGCGGACAAGGCCTTGTTTCCTGCCGCAGATTTTGCATGCAAATGCCCCGCGGCCGAACTTTTTGGTCTTCTCTCCGCCCATCATGCCACCTCCGCCTGATAGCGACTTTTAAGGAATGCGATCGCATCCTCAGGCTGAACCATCTGCTTTTGGGGAAGACGGTGGCGTTCGATGTTGCGGCGGGCAATACGGACACCTTTCCTGGCAAGGATCACGTTTATGTCCATGCCATAAATCCCGATCTGGGGATCATAGGACATCCCGGGGAAATCAGTATGCTCTTCAATCCCGAAAGAGAAATTTCCGCTCTTGTCAAACTGGTCACGGCTGACTTTCCTTTCGATGATAGCAAGCGCTGTGTCAAGAAAATCACCTGCAGTCTCTCCCCTGAGCGTGACCTTGCAGCTGATCGGGGCACCCTTGCGGATTCCGAATGCCGGATTGGTCTTTTTCGCCACACTCTTTACGGGATTGTTGCCCGTGATCTTCTTCATGATATCAACCGCTTTGGTGAGCTTGTCCCCGCTCTCTCCCACGCCCATGTGAACGACCACCTTGTCAACAAAGACTTCGCGCATCGGATTCATTCCTCAATCCCCCATTCTGCAAGAGCTGGGGTCTCGCGACCTACCATGTAGATATAGGCATCGATGGTATCGAAGGTAGTCCCGGCTTTCTCATCGGCCAGCAGGACCCGGTTTGGAACACTGCCCGGTACTTTTTCTATAGCGGTTATCCGGGCGATACGTCCCGAATGTCTCCCTCCAATGACCATTGCCATGTTCCCTACCGCAAATGGGAAATGGTCTGTGATGGTAAACCGATCTTCCGGCTGCAGGGAGATGACCACAGAGTCGCCAGGCTTATACTGGTTGTCACCAAGAACATTTGCTCCAAAACGAAGGTTCAACTGAACTTTTCCGCCGGGGATAATTGTCTTGTTCCTCACCTTGGCAAGGCGTGTCTTTGCCGATTCGGCAGTTATCTCGATCGTCTTATGCCGTCCTTTCTTGTCGCGCAGGATCCGATAGTGTTTCCCGATCTTTGGAAGAGAGATGATATCGAAAATACCGATTCCCATCCGTGGATCGCGGCAGGGCCGACCATTGATAATAACATCATTCTGGCCGAGAATCTGCTTTACTTCCTTCATATTGCGCGCAAAGTTCATGTGGTCACGAAGCCAGACCGCGATCGGCATGGCATTGGCATTATGAGGGCCGGGAGCGGTCTTTGCAACGAATGTGCTGGTCTTTTTGGCAATGTGCCATGAGTCTGGTGCACGCAGACGTTTCAGGTGATCTGACATCAGCGTACCTCCGCCATTTTTTCAGCCCGTTTGGGATCTTTCAGATTGAGCTTGGTGATCTGCACATTGGAGGGATCGACCGGTCGTGGAACTTCTGTTCCGTCCGCTTTCGGAATCGAGACTCCCTGGATAATCAGGAGCGACCTTCCGGTATCAACATCATCGACGAGCCCCTCCGTCCCTGCAGCATCTCCCCTGAGTACCTTTACGGTATCACCCTTCACGACCCGGACGGTCCTTCTCTTGTATTGCGTCCTGAGTTCATCGGTGAGGGGAGCACTGATGAATTTTCCGCGGAGGTGCGCGGGGGCATTATAGCGCGCCTTGCGCTGTTTTCTTGGTTGTGTACTCTCAATTCTTACCATATTCCGCACACCTCACACAATCATCGTTGCCATCGATCCAATCTTTGGAAAGCGCTCAGCGACTTCCCGTGCAACCGGACCTTTTATCTCTGTACCCCGTGGCTCGTTCTTCTCATCGACAACCACCACGGCGTTATCATCGAACGTAATCCGAAGACCGTTCGGGCGTTTTATCTCTTTTCTCTGCCGGATTACTACGGCTCTGACGAGTTTTCTCCGCATATCGGGGGTTCCCTTCTTTACCGTAACCGTCGCAAGGTCACCGAGACCCATCTTGGGCTGGCGGCGGCGGACCCCGTGATACCCGAAAACCGATACAATCTGGACTTCACGTGCTCCGGTGTTGTCGGCACAGATCATCCTGGTCCCTGTTGAGAGGGATCGCGGCGTCTTTGACTGTTTGGCTTTCATAGCCTCTGTACCTCCACCACTACAAAGGTCGTGGTCTTCGAGAGCGGCCTGCACTCGGCGATCTTCACATCGTCACCGACTTTTGCCTGCAGGCAGGGAGGATTGTGAGCATGAATCCTCGAGCTTCTCTTCTCGTACCGGTTATACTTTCGCACGAAATGGAGGTAGTTACGCTCCACAACTACCGTTCCCATCATGCGATCGCTCACGACTTTACCGGTGATCACCTGGCCGCGCACCGGTAAACTGCCGTGAAACGGGCAGTTTGCGTCACTGCATGCCTGTTCAGGTGGCAGGACGCCCAATCCAATATTTTTCGCCATTATTTACCTCGAATTTTCGCATACTGCGTTATCCTCTTCTCCGGAGATGACACGATCGCAGATCCATCGATGAGAACCCGGGTTCCATCGGGAATACTGATACAGAAGCGGGTGTACTGCTTCTGTATCCTCCTGTCGCCATCCGGTGTGCGGATGAGGAGAGTGTTTCTGGTCTCATCGATAATCTGGCCTGATATTCCACGGTGAAGGGGATTTGATGCATCCACTACCGAAACAACCAGGCCAATAAGTTCATGGCGCAGGATGTTCCGGGCAGAGATCATACTGTTCTCCTGTGATTCTGTTCAGTCATCATACGGGCAATTGTCCGCCGGAGCTCACGAATTCTCCCTGGATTTTCGGTGGATCCTCCGGCACTGACCTTTCCGTTGTGCTGGATAAGCTCTATCCTGAGTTTCTCCATCTGTTCCTGCAATTCCACATCTGAGAGCTGCCGGATATCGCTTGCACGAAGAATGGCCATTACCGATCCTCCGGAGTTTCCACATCATCAAACTCATCGAGATCCATTGCCAGATCCTCCTCTTCAATCTCTTCACCGACAGGAGTGATAGCAATCTCTTCCTTTCGGACAAGTTTCTGCTTGGGAACGATCATCTCGAAGTGATCGGGAAGCTTGGATTCAGGAGGAATGATTCGCACCTGAACACCGATCACCCCCAGCTTCTTGATTGCCACGGCAAAGCCCTTCTCCACTATGGTGTTTACCGGCTCTCCGCTGTGCTTGATGTACCCTTCGGTGAACTTCTGAACCCTGGCACGGGCTCCCGTCAGTTTCCCCGCGATGATGACCTCGCATCCCAGAGCGCCGGATTCCATAACTCTCCTTATAATACTCGACCCGGCCTTTCTGAAATACCAACCGCGTTCCAGAGCGTTAGCCAGGCGCTCGGCCATGATCTGGGCATTGAAACTGGGGTTTGGCACCTGCTGAACCTCGATCTGCGGGGACTCAACACCGAAATCGGTCGCAAGGTCCTGTGTGAGCTGCCGTACGACTTTTCCTCCCTTCCCAATCACGATTCCTGGCTTCTCGGCGTAAATGGTTACCTGGGTGCCGAGGGGAGTCCGTTGCAGGTCCATACCTCCATACCCAGCCCTCTTGAGCTCCTTGACCAGGTGTTTTTCAACCCGGGCTCTCCTCGCTCCTTCGGCCACAAATTTTCTCTCGACTGCCATTTACTGCACTTCCTTTACCACAATCTCGATGTTTACCGTTTCACGCCGTTTGGGTGAGGCCCTTCCCATCGCACGCGGGAAGATCCCCTCAAATCCCCGGCCCCTGTTTGCAGCAACATGTACGATCTCGAGCCGTTCGGTGTCAAGGCCAAGATACTCGGCATTTTTGGTGACCGAGTGTAACAGCCGAAGGTACGCTTTCGATGCCTTTCTCGGGTATCGGCCGGCATCCCATCCTGAAAGCCCTCGCTTGTGAGCCACCTTGTGGTTGAACCTGCGGAAGGGTATTGCCTTCTTTTCTGCAACAACATCCTCAAGATAGGAGACCACTTCACCGGTCTTTTTGTTCCGGATGAACCTGGCAATCTCCATGGCATGTTTGGGGGATATCGGAAGTTCGTTTGCCTTTCCCCGAGCCACCGTATCCCCGGTAATATCAGTTGAATATCCTGTGCGTGCCATGGTTCTCACTTCAGCGGGACATACTTACTTGAACGGGTTGCACCAATTCCGGCACTCCCGTGTGTGACCTTCCTTCGTGTCAGGGCAAACTCCCCGAGGTAATGGAAGATCGCTTCGGGCTGGATCTCCACTTTCATGAATTCCTTCCCGTTGTAAATCTCCACCTCTTTTCCGATCATATCGGGCATGATCACCATGTCCCGAAGATGGGTCCTGATCCTGGCATCCCCGCTTTTGAACCTCGAGAGGAGATGCTCTTCTCCGCGGGTCAGGCCCCTGCTCACTTTCCGGCGGACCCGGGCAGGCATTATCGGCAGGAGGTCAGCCGTACCCATCTTCACGAGATCGTCGAGCCGGAATCCACGGTAGGTAAACTCTTCCCTCCGTCTTGGCAACCTCTTCTGTGTCTTCTTTGCCATGTCAAACCCTCACTTCTTACCCCGTCCAGTCTTTCGTGCGGCAACATGGCCGACGGTCCTCCCGGGGGATGTTCCTCTTGCAACAGTCTTTGGCCGGCCCGCATGCTGGTGACCACCGCCACCGAACGGATGATCGATCACGTTCATGGCTACCCCCCGTACCCGGGGCCAGTTGGATGCACTGTTCTTCATCTTGTGGAACTTGTTCCCGGCCTTCACGAATGGTTTCTCTCCGCGTCCTCCGCCGGCAACTATTCCGATGGTTGCCCTGCAGCTGGCATTGAACCATTTGGTAACGCCGCTGGGCATCTGGACGCCAACCCGTTCCGCAGTTTTATCCACAACAATTGCCTGCACGCCGCTGGCACGGACGAACTTGCCTCCATCATTGGGCCTTGCCTCGATATTGCATACATATGCTCCGGTTGGGATTGCAGACAGGGGAAGGGTGTTCCCATTACGAACCTCTCCCTCGGGCCCCCAGCTCACCTCATCATTTACCCCAATTCCTTCAGTGACGAGCATGTACATCCTCGATCCGTCTTCGAGTTTCACGAGCGCGATAGGAGTGTGTCGTGCCGGATCGTGTTCAATATCTACCACGATCCCCTTTACCGTTGTAGTGCCGCTGCTGGCATGACGAAGTGCTGCCTTGTAGCGGTGGGACGGCACCCGGTAAGCCGGGCCTCCTTTTCCTCTGTTCTGTGTTGTAATACGGTGTCCCATTCAAACCACCTACATAATGCCAAGACGGCTGAGTATCTCCTCGGCTGCCTTTTCGTTGGCAAAGCTGATGATCGCTTTCTTCTCCCCGTGCATGGTCATGACAGTCGAGACACCCCTGACCTCCTGTTCGAAGGTCTTCTCGATCTCTCTCTTTATCTGCTTCTTCGTGGCGTCTTTGTCAACGAGAAACTGGATTTTGTTCTCTTTTTCAAGAGTCATCATGGCCTTTTCTGTCACATACGGATGTCGGAGCACCATCTTACTGCCCCCCAAGTCGTGAGATTGCACTCTCTGTGTAGACCGTGAGACGGCCAGGATGAGTCCCAGGTGCAAGGAGTTCCGTGTTGAGCTGCTCGAGCGTGACCACGTCCACCCCTGCCAGGTTCCGGGCAGCCCTGAGGGGTTTTTCAGCGGTGACGATGAGAAGGCTCTTCCTCTGTTTGTAACGCCGCCCTCTCATCTTTCCCCGGCCAGCCCTGACTTTTCGTGAACTCTTGGACCTTTCGATGTCCTGGTAAAGCCCGGCTGCCGTAAGCGCTGAGATGACTTCGGAAGTCCTGCCAAGTTCTCCGAAGGAATCCTCGAACACAACAGGGATCTGGCCTGTAAAAAGATGCCCCCTTGATCGCACGATCTCCTCAGAAGCACTGGCAGCAAGCGCTGACCTGAATGCTTTCGCTTTCTCTTTTTTATTCATCCTGAGGAGAAGCACCTTCTGCACCACCGGCGGATGTGCCTCTCTCCCCCCTTTCGCCTGGGGAACTTTCGCTGCCCTTGATCCGGTCTTGATACGGGGCACATGAGAAACACCACGACCGCTCCCCCATCCGACCGCAGATGACTCAATGCCTGCATACGGATATGTCCCGTGCGGCTGCCTTCTCGTGCTCTGGAGCGCAATGACTGCCTTCCTGATCAGGTCTGGGCGGTATTCTTCCGAGAATGCAGGGGGTAAATCGATGTCCCCTTTCCTTGTGCCGTCGATTGTAATTACCTGTGCTTTCATTGCTGTCTCACCCCTGCTTGCTCTGGACGCTCACAAACTCAATAGCGGGCTGGCGAGGAACATGTTCTCCAAGCCTCATGGCGGGGCGTATCCTTACAAGGCGCTTGACCGGCCCTGGAACGGATCCCTTTACAAGGACATAGGGATTGTTCAGAACGCCATAATGGAGAAATCCGCCATCAGGGGTGACCTCTTTGCCGTTATCCCCGATTTTAAGAATGCGCTTGTTGAATTCGGTCCGTTGCTGGTATCCCATCTGGCCTGCCTGCGGAACCTGCCATCGCACGTGGTGCGGATTCCAGGGTCCGAGGTTCCCAACGTGACGCTTCTTTCCACCCCGGGAATGTTTCCGTTTCCGGAGTTTGATGCCCCAGCGTTTTACCGGGCCCTGTGTCCCTTTTCCGGTAGTAACCGCGGTGATATCCGCATACGATCCGGCCTGGAGAACATTTTTAAGCGTTACTTCCTTCCCAAGAAGTGACAGCGCAAATTCGAACCGGTTTTCAAGAGCCCCCCCGGCAATCCTGACCTCCATGATATCAGGAACCTTCTTGGGGATCCCCGATACCAGTTCAGGTGTCGTATGGACCAGGGCGAAAATCTCTGCGACCGTTCCTGCTTTTATTCCATCGAGGATGGCTTTCTGTGCGGCTGAGCCATCATAGGTCTTGGGAAGAGTTATTCTTCGGTCGAGGGCAGGGTCAGGAGCTGCTTCCCATACCTCGGTGAGAGGATGCTTTCCGTACGTATCTTTTGTATAGGCACGGATCGCAGCGACCTTCATGGCAGGGATCTCGATAACCGTGACCGGCACCATGATATCTTTTCCCTCGGTAGGGCTGTTCTTGTGGTCATCGACCATGACGATATGCGTCATCCCCACCTTGTACCCGGCAAATCCCTGCAGCACCGGTGTTCCCTCATATTCCGGCCATGACTGGTACTTAGGGACCGGCCCTTTTGCCCTTTTTCGCGGGCTAAATGCGAGGGATCCTTTTCGCGGTGTGTTGATTTTCGGCATTTTTCATCAATCCTTTCTCTAATCTGACGATTCAGTGCAGCACCAGTCAGCATGCCCAGACCTTGTTCAGGATCTGGGTATGCGCAGGGCATACAGCTGCCCCGAGAGAGCGTGATGCTCAGGGTAATCGAGCTGTCCGGAAACGGGTATTCTTTTCAGAGCCCTTTTCAGAGCCCCGTTTGCGGAGCGAACCTGTGACCTACCGGAAGAATATAGAGGTGAACGGACGCTTTCACGTCAGTTCCTTCCAGTTTCTTCCTGTTCCTACCGGTCGTCGCGAATAGATCCTGACTGTCGCGCGGATGTACCACCATTCTGATACATGCGGGCTCGTGAGAAACACGTCCACCCCCGCGCTTATCAGTTCCACCGTGTCAGCCCGTTGTGAATAATCACAACTCCTTCTCGGCTGCGCCGTTTACAATGACAGTAAACAGCACCCGCCACATACGAACTCCCGGTCTTCGCCGGGACAATCATACAGGCTTCCATAATTATTAAACAGAAACGGATATAAACCTTCCTTGGAGCCGGACGGGGTGCAGAGAACTGAAACTCTCATTCGTTCTCCGATGATCCCAGCTGTTCTGATTATCCGAAGTAAAGATCCCCTTCCTCGTTAATATAAACCTCGATTGCATCTCTCACATGACGTGCCCTGAACCGCTCAGGAGTAGCCTCACGCAGCTTGTTGATAAGGGAGATCGTGTCGTATTTCACCTTTATGCCGATATTTTCAGCTTCACGGTAAATATATGGGGCAACATCGAGGAGATCCATCCCGGACTCAATCGTGCAGAGGTGGGTTGCATCAAGCGTGTAAAGGAATTCAAGGGTTTCCTTCGCCCTCCTGATATTTTCCATCGCCGACTTTTCAATGGTGCAGACATTTGCCTTTGATGTGCGAATAATATCAGCAATCTGTTGCTGGGTCATCCCCTGCTTACGGTATCTGAGCACCTCTTTCTGGCGATCGGTAAGCAGCCCGTCTTTCATGATAAACCAGTTGGGAGAGGTGACTTAAACACTTTTCGTTAACATTCTCCGGTACACCCCTCAACTGAGAACAGAGATGTATGGAGGGACTGCATTATGCTCATATTTTACCAGAAAACGGCATAAACGGCTGAATTTTTGAATTCGAATCAAATTTCAAAACGTTTATATCCGCATGGATGAATAGTAACCTGTTATAAACTAAAATGAGGTGCATACATGGTAGTTAAAGTTGGAGTTGCCAAACTCGGCAACATTGCCAGCGGCGTAATGGCCGAGCTCCTCCTCGATGAGAGAGCAGACAGAGAGGATATGCAGACATTCATGGCGACGAGCGGAACGAAGCTCCAGCCAGAGGACATCGACAGGGTTGTCAACAACATGGTCGCATGGAAGCCTGACTTCGCGATTGTTGTTTCACCGAATGGCGTGCTCCCCGGCCCGACCGGTGCCCGCGAGCGCCTGGCAGCCGCAGGAATCCCCACCCTCTTCATCACTGATGATGTCACCACCAAGAAAGAGTGGGCCGAGATCAAGGACGGCAAGTTCGGATACATCATCATGAAGGGCGACGCCATGATTGGTGCCCGCCGTGAGTTCCTCGATCCCATCGAGATGGCGGACTACAACGGCAACCTCGTGAAGGTGCTCGCTCTCACCGGTGCATTCCGTAAGCTCCAGAATGCCATCGACCAGGTTATCGACCAGGTCAAGGCTGGAAAGAAGGGAGCAGACCTCGCCATGCCAAAGCTCATCGTCACTTCAGACAAGGCTGTTGATGGGGAGTTTTCCAACCCCTACGCCCTGGCAAAAGCCCGTGCAGCTTACGAGATTGCGTCGGCGGTTGCCATGGTGAACGTCAAGGGATGCTTCATGACGAAGGAATGGGAAAAATACATCCCGATCGTCACAAGTGCCCACGAGATGATGAGGGCTGCAGCGGTACTCTGCGACGAAGCTCGTGAGATTGAGAAGGCTGGCGATGGCATCATCAGGAAGCCTCACAAGAAAGACGGCATCATCGTCTCGAAGACCAAGCTGATCAGCAAGCCCGAGTAACCCCTTCTCTTTTTTTTCGCTCGCAGGAACGTTTTTTTATTGGATGTCTCAAAGGTTGCAGATTTATGATTTTACACGTGAGTAACAGTACTCATTCCGGAAAATATCCGCGAGGTCTTCAGGGAGAGTAAGGATCACCGGTTCAAGGTGGAGGCGTTCCATGAAAGCGGAATCACTCATCGAATAAGCATTCGGATTTATTCGGGATATAATTGAACAGAAAGAGGAGAATCCATTTTTTTCCTTTTTTTTATCAAAAAAGACAGAAATATTGAATGCATACGTTCCAAGCCTCCGGTACATACCAATTACACGAAGAAGATCTTCAGCAAACGTTTCAATGTAAGGAGTGAACTCCTCGAGGGTAGCAATGGGGAGGAGGCACCGCACTTCCCTTTCGCCAAGGGGTACCGGATGAGCATACCAGAATAATTCGTCACCAAAGAGGTAGCGGGGGGAGCCTGATTCAAATGACCGGAGATCCTCCCAGTAGGGTCGTCCCTGCTTCATGAGATACCGTTGACCGGCAACGAGATACCGCTCGGCGGTGACAGGAGCTCTCCGGTCAGCCAGCCCCTGGAGATGAGGATGGGCTATGCTTGCTCCGGAAGAGGGGAGGTAGTTCCAGTTTATGCTCTTGTACCCTTCCGCCCTCAGCAGCGACTCTGATTGTCCTGACAGTGCGTCTGCAATCTCACCCGGGCTGAAGGTATCAACAACATGTCTGCTTGTGATTACGGTGACAGTGTGCCACTCGCCAAAAGGAAAGAGGTTGGGGACGGTGATGCTCTCCCCCCGGCAGATACGTTTCCCGTCCGGAAAAACCGGAGTGACCGAGAAGATCCGCTCCCTGCAGAACGGACAGTTTTCCTGGATATCTTGAGGATGGTAGGGGGTATCAATGCCACGGTTAAGCCGGCCGGGCGAGATCTTGCAACGGTGACCAGTCAGAAGTTCTTCTCTTACCTGCAGGGGCTGGGTCCCCGTCCTGATCTCTGTCACCGTGAACATGGCGTCTCACCTTCTCATTCGAAGCCTTTCTATTAATACTGTATGAAAAAAAGGGAGTGTTGTTCCGGCTGGATTGTCTCAGACAACATATTTGCCAAGCAGGCGGATCGAGGTGGTCATGTCCGGTCCCAGCGGGGATCCGAAGATGATCTGAGTAACGCCAGCCTTGGCAAGGTCTTCACATTTCTGTTTTACCGTGTCCGGGGTCCCGGCAATGGTAAATGCATCAATGGTCTTGTCATCAACATTCTCACCAGCGGTCTTGAAATCGAACTTGGCGAGGGCGCCCTTGATTGCTGCCACTTTGGCCGCATCAAGGCCGTGGCGTGCGATGAGGTCCGGCGGGGATCCAGCGGCGATGAATGCGGCAACGATCTTGGCGGCATTCCGGGCCTTCTTCTCGTTCATGTCAATCGACATGGCGGTGTAGGCACCGACGTCAAATCCTTTCTTTCCTACCTTGTCACAGGCTGCCTTGATGATCGGGATGGCAATGGCGAAGTCTTTGGGATTGGACGCATTGATCAACGCCCCGTCACCGACTCTTCCGGCGAGGTCAAGAACCTTGGGTCCCTGTGCACCGATGTAAATCGGGACTCCCTTCTTTCCGGGGAGATTGACGCCCGTAAGCTTGGCACCATCATAGTCGAAGAACTGCATTCCCGATTTCTTGACTTCCTCACCCGCACAGAGCCGGCGGATCTGTGTGACTGCTTCTTCGAGGCGCGCTACCGGCTTTTCAGGAGCGATTGCCAGTTTTGGAAGTGTTGAAAGGTCACCTGGGCCGATCCCCAATACTGCGCGTCCGTCAGATATCTCATTCAGTGTGCAGAAGAATGAGGCCATTGCTGCCGGGGTGTCAGTAAATGAGTTCATGATACCCGGGCCCATCTTCAGGGTTGTGGTTGCCTGAGCGATGGCAGCGAGGGTGGGGTAGCAGTGACGGTTGTTGTAGTGGTTGGTAATCCACGCAAAGTCGATATCTTTGGACTCTGCAAGTTTACAGAAATTTACCACCTGCTTGACATTTACATTGCCAGGCACAAATTCTATTCCATACGTTGTCAAGGTTAGTTCACCTCACTGTAACATATCGGGCACAAAATTAAATACCTTATCATTTTCAGTCATCAAAACTCGGAAGGATTCGGAGAGAAGAAAAATTGCCCCCATTACCCATTTTTTTTATTTTCATTGCCGTCGTCAGTCCGCCGCGCTCCCTTATTCTCGGAGATCGAAATCCTTGATTTCTGGAGAGTCCGATAGTCTTTTTTTAACCCGGTTCCAATGGTAATTCAGTGAACTCCCGGAAAAAGGATAACAACCAGTGGAAGGGGTTGCTGCGTTGAGAGTATTGATTGTCGGTATCGGCGGGGCAGGCTGCCGGATTGCCGACGCCATCTATGATGATGACAAGAAATCCTCCTCCTTACGCTGCACCGATGGAATTGCCATAGATAGCGATGCCTCATCATTGACCACCCTGAGAGCACTCCCCAAAGAGAACCTCTTTTTTTCGAAGACACTCGAACCGAACCATGATGAGAAAACTCCCACAAGTCTGCCCAATGATGAGATTATTGCCAGGCTCCAGTCCCTTGATCACGGTGATATCGATGCTTTGATAATCTGTCTGGGTCTTGGGGGGACTATGGCCGGGCTAGCTCCCTCCCTCATATTGAGTATCCGGAAAACGATGGTTGAACCGGTCTTCGGCCTGTTTACTCTTCCACGTGAAGCTGAAGCAGAGGAAGTCCGCATACAGGCAGCCAACCAGATAGATGCCCTCTCCGGGATAATGGATGGGGTACTCCTGTTCGATAACGAGAAATGGATCGCAAAGGTGGCAGATGATCCAGATCTCCAGGGAATCCAGCACACTGAGGGGGTACCGCTCCCTTTCAAGCGATCTCAGAGCATTCCCCTGGAAGCAATCACATCAGGATATGAGGGTGTCAACCACGTTATTGGAAGATGGATCAGTCTCATTTTGCGGGCAGGGGAGGTGAGTGAGCGTCCCGGTTCTGAAGTGGGAGAGGTCGCCCTTGATGCAGGGGAGATTGTGAATACGCTTCGGGGTTGTGGTCTGGCAGCAATAGGGTTTGCACGGGATCCCATCTCTGCAGTTTCTCCCGACCTTATCCGGAAATTGCGTCCCGCAGGCCATTCTGTTGATGAGAGCCATGAAAAAGCGGCAAGAATCATCGCCCTTGGCAAGAGGGCGGTGCTCGAGGAGATGTCAGTCTCCTGTAACATCGCCGATGCAGAAAAGGCATTGATCCTCATTGCTGGCCCGTCCCATGAGCTGAACATGAGGGGGTATATGGCATTCAGACACTGGATAGATGTCAATATCAGTGGTTTCGAGGTACGTTCCGGCGATTACCCGATAAAAAATAGTCGTTTCGTAGGAGTGGCCGTAATCCTGTCTGGTTTTTCACATATTGCCCGGGTTGATTCACTTCGGGCAATCCGTGATGAAAAAATCCTGTCCCAGAGCCACGGGATAGCAGGGTGAGCCTTCTTTTGTATCAAAGGATCAATTAGGCGGCATAATTCTTGAAAATGGGATGTTGCCTGCACCGATCTCGGTCCTGATAGGGATTTTTTTCTCAAAGACACTTGCCACGAAGTTCATCCCCGAATAAGAGACGAGGGAAATCCGGTATGGATCTGAGGGAAGGTTGAACGGGGCGGGCCCCATGATGACGGGAAATACGAATCCACTCTTCCGCATCTGCGCGACCGTCTCGCGCACCTGGCTTTCTGCTGCTGCCGGTACCTCCCGGACGTTTGCAAGCGCAATGCCCGTCCCGGTGGCGATCATGGATCCCACTGAAGTCAATCCTGCAGAGATGAACAGCTGGAGCGGATCAATTGTTGTTCCACGGTATCCGATCAGATCGACAAACCGTATGGGTTCGCCATGTTCGATGGAAAGCCTGCCACCAAATGCCATATGTACGGGGATACCCCTGTTCTGGAAGACCCCATCCATCGTGATGCTGCAAACGGTTATGATTCCCACACTGCCTTCAGGGACACGGGAATCATTGTCAAGCACCCGATATGACGAGAAAAAACCACACCGGGCAGCAGCCACAGCATCAAAGGCATTGAGAACCTCGTCAAACCTCTCTTCAGGAACAATAGAAAGGTTGTAGGCCACATCACCGGTCTGGGTAACCGGATCAAACGTGCTTCTGAACGCAAGGCGCTCAAGCCTTGATATGATGAACCCAATCCTCTCTCCTACAAGGGCACTCTCTGTTTCATTCATGCCGTAAGGGGTGAGGATGCGGCCCATGTTACCAACTTTCTCGGTGAAACCCATTTCATCGAGATAGCGGAGGTAATACTGGACTGCCCGGTCACTCAGCACAAATCCACGCTCGGCCATCAGCTCAGAGAGCCTCTTTGCTCCCATCGGTTCCTGATGTTCTTTTAATATTCTCAGAATCTCGATATATTTCCGTTCAGTCCGTATCATCAAATCACCGGGCCCTGACAATCCCGCTGCTGTCCTGATATCTCCCCTCATACGTCTGCCCGGCGCCAATAACCTGGTGAAGGATCAGCTGGACGACCCGATCATGCCGCTTAAGATGTATCACTTCCTGACCCATATTTACCAGGCCGAGCGTAAGTTGGCCACGGAATCCGGGATCGACAAATCCTGCCGTGACCAGCAGACCCCGACGACCATACGAAGAACGGGTCCGGATCGTGGCAGCGATGTCGGCCGGGAGCTCTACCCTTTCAAGGGTATGGGTGAGGGTACAGATACCCGGTTTCAGCTCGGTATCTTCAGCAACCCTCAGGTCATAGGAAGCGGGCTGCTGACATTCACTCCCGTAGGGCGTGATGACAAGATCTCCGTTCAGGCTCTGATCTCCCAGCCTTCTCTGAATTTCCTCTGAAGAGAGTATCATCTCGTACAATACTAGCCCGGAAAATGCTTAATATCTTATGATACCAATGAGATGGACGGATCCATGGGGTAGAGGACATCCTCCTGGGCTTCGGACCCAGGGACGCGGGTTCAATTCCCGCTGGGTCCGCTTGCCAATCGTCAGGCCTTCCCTGCTCTGCGCCTCTTTTGGCACTCTGGAATATCACTCGGAATGCACGGATCCTCTCCAGGGAAAGTGATTCTTTTGATTCCTTTTCTGCCTGCCAGCTGTGATAGGCAGGAAACCAGCCCGGGATTTTATCCGGGGGAAAAGATGCTGAATGAACAGCTGCAATGGCGCTCTTCCGGGACGGCGGGTGCATCAGAGTGGAGTGTGGGGACAGATAGTCCTACGGAATAATGTGGTTTCTCTTTGTTTCGCCACACCAGAACAGCGAAAATCTTGTTTTTCCCCACTTCCTAACCGATAGTCAGAAGAAAAAGATAACAGAGACACCGGGTGTCACCTTGAGGGAACACCGGAACGGGTAATCCTCGGGAAGAGTTAAAGCCCTCCTCCTTTTCCATGCGAACTGGTGTGGGTTCGTCTCCAAAGGAGCAGGATACCCAAGATGATGACAATAATTCCAATCCCTGCAGCGCCAAGGAATAACCAGTTGTACTCCTGTTCCATCGGGATGGTAATCACCGAGGCGCCGTCAGCAGAACTGAACATCCGTTCAATGACAACCGGATGATACCCGTCTTTCTCTGCAGTTATCGTGTAATTCTGATTCATTCGAAGCGTTACAGCAAGTGTACCTGATTCACCAGTACTCCCTTCTTCCTGACTATTCAGGCTGATCCTGACACCGGCAACCGGGTTTCCCGGACCTTCAACCGTTTTAATAGTTCGATTTTCCTGCCGATACGTCAGCTCGGTGGTGATATCCTCTCCCTGTGTTGCCACCGTGACCATATGCTGTGTGGGAACATAGTCCGGATGCTGAATATCCACCTGATAGAGTCCAGCAGTGAGATTCATCAGAACCAGACGTCCATTACGGCCTGTCCTTCCCATAGGAGTACTATTGACCAGAACCAGAGCGCCATCCACCGGCTCTGCATCTTCATTAGAGACAGAGACGAAGACCGTGAAAGGGGCTTTGACGAGCGGTATCGTGAGGAATGCGGTATCGCTCCCCACAATCTGATGGCCGTTGTATTCCTGGTATCCGTCCATCACTACCCTGATCAGGTATACCTTGTCTCTGGGCATCGGCAGGTTCAGTATCCCCCTGGAGTCCGACGTCCCCCTCTCAATGCCTTCAACGGAGACCCTGGCCCCCTGCAGCGTTTCACCCGACTCTCCATCCTTTATCACGAGTGAGAAACGATCCCCCCTGAAGAGCAAAACCTGGACCTCTTTGTCAGCGAACCCAGCTTCAACCTCCATACTGACCGGCTGATACTGTTCTGCCTCTGCTCTGATCTGGTAGGATCCCTTTGCCTGAACCGGAAACACCGCAGTACCATTCTGGTCTGAGATGACAGAGGTGGGGGCCACCTCCCCTGCAAGGGTCACATTCACCCCTGCCAGGGGATCCATAGTGTCTGCATCGTACAGGTGGACTGAAAGGGAGAGCTCTGCCTTCTGCAATTCTACGAGAAGCTCATCCGTTTTTGGTCCGATAGACCCCTCCCAGGTATCATACCCAGACTTTTCCACTCTCAGTGGCACCGAATCACTGCCTGGAGACAGGACTTGGAGCAATCCTTCCTCATCGGTTTTTCCTATCGGGGTACCATTGGAATAAACAAGAGCACCCTGGACTGGAGTGATAAAATCGTCCTTTTCTATCACCTGGATAATCACAACTGCCCCGCAGGATGTCACAGTCATGATGAGGAGCATGAAGATTGCAATGAAGAGAGTTACTCCGTATCTCTGCATAGTCTGATATCAGAGGTGCTCTGTTATAATAGTGGTTGTCGTCAGTGATGAAGGAAAAGAAAGGTACGGAATGGGGAATCTCCCTCTCATTCCCATTTTAACTCATGCGGGACCCGGTCAAGGAGCATCCCTTCAACAAGGACCGGCATAAGGCGGCGTCCGTCCTCGACAGCATTCTGGAGTCGCCAGCTCCGCTCAGCATAGATCGTGAAAATGGGTTCTCCCTTCTCCACCCTGCTTCCCTTCTTGGCATGGAGGAGGATCCCTGCACCGTGATCATGGGGTGCTCCTGCAGATCGTGCGAGACTGATGAGTGACTTGTTGTTCATCTCTATCACATAGCCATCGGACGGTGCATTGACGACAAACTCGTATTTCCCGGGAACGATATCGGCAGCTTTCACGTTTGGATCACCCCCCTGGATGGCAATAATCTCCCTGAATTTTTTCAGGGCATCGCCTTTCTTGATGACGTCAAGCGCCATCTTACTCCCCATGCCACGGGGTGCCTTGCCGGACATTTCAAGGGCGATACCGGCAATGGCAATACTCTTCTGGAGCAGTGAGCCAGGCTCATCACTTCCTTCAAGGATCCGCAGTGCTTCGTTCACTTCAAGGTTCGGGCCTATGCTCCTTCCCACGGGAGAGTCCCCGTAGGTCAGTGCACATTCAACACGCATGTTCAGCCGTTCACCAATGTCAATGAATTCCCTGGCAAGTTTCCTCCCCTCCTGAACATTGGGGACTTTCGCATGCTCTCCTACCGGAATATCGATCACAACCAGGTCAGCTCCCACCGCAAACTTTTTTGCCATTACGCTGGCGAGCATCTGGCCACGGGCATCGATCTTGAACGGGTATTCCTGGATGATGATGTGATCATCTGCAGGAGCGATGTTTGTTGCACCACCCCAGACAATCGTCCCCCCGACTTTCAGGGTCATGCTCTGGACTTCTGCAGCTGAAAACTCAACGGGAGCAAGAACCTCCATAAGGTCAGCGGTCCCCCCTGCCCCCGTAATCGCACGGGAACTGGTCTTTGGGATCTTCAGGCCGCAGGCGGCAATAACCGGGACCACGATGAGTGAGATCTTGTTGCCAGGAACTCCACCGATGGAATGTTTATCGATGATCGGGTGGGTATGGAACGTGAGCCGTTCACCCGTATCCACCATGGCACGGGTGAGATGTTCCACCTCGTCCATATCCATAGAGTTGATATAACAGGCGGTAATATAGGCAGTGAGTTCTGCAGGGGTCAGGTCTTCGTTTACCACATCCTTGACAATTTCATAGGTCTCTTCTTTGGTAAGCCGGATGCCGTCCATCTTCTTCCTGATGTACTGGAGAGAAACGGGGCGTTCTGCAATCCTGACTTCAACCGAAGACCCCTCTTCGACACCCAGCCTCTCATTCGTGATCCGGTAAATTCCAACAATCCCTTCCTGGATAAGCGATGTTGTGGTATCGACAAAAGCCGCAATTGAAACTCCGGTCTTCTGGTTGAGGATCTGTACACGGTCACCCGCAAGGACACCGATGTTCCGTGCGTCCCCGATATTCAGGAGGACCTCCTTCGTCCCGATATCAATCAACTTGGCACTCAGCTTCATGGTATTGCAGTTCCTGGCTTGGACCATATCAAGGGGTGATGATGGGGTTCTCCCTGATTGTTCAGC
>JAKLGZ010000189.1 GCA_022710385.1 Methanoregula sp. | reverse complement strand
AGGTATTAGATAGTGCGATTATCCTCAAAAATCCTATCTTATGCATCTGAAAAATTTCAGATCCTCCCGGAATCCTTGTTCAGGGAGAAATGATCCCTCATCCATCCGGGTGTTCCCGATCGGAGGGTGGGGGCGCATCACAACGGGGCGATGCGGGAAAAACGAAGTTATTGAGTTTTATAAAAACCGGAAGTGCATCGGCATCCCGAACGGGGATACAGGGCTGAATCAAAAGGCGTACGCTTTTTGGGGTTTGTCTCCAGAGCATGATGAGCGGTTACCACGCGGCAGGTTGTTTCCCCGAAAACCCGAAAATGACCGTCGTCCACTGGTTCGATATACTTAAATTGTTTGAATTCCCACACTGTAGAGCACACTGCGCCGATAGTGTAGTGGTTATCACTAGGCGTTGCCAACGCCTAAACCCGGGTTCGAGTCCCGGTCGGCGCATACTGCCCTGATGCCCCGGGCATTGAGATCTTTTTTAAGATTTTTTTTCTGCTCGGGAGAAATTATTGAAAAATTGGCCCTGTAGAAAACCTCGTC
>JAKLGZ010000188.1 GCA_022710385.1 Methanoregula sp. | reverse complement strand
AAGTCGACGGCACCAAGGCAAAGTTTGCCCACTTCATCGGCGACATGGGCGAACGCCACAAGAAGAAGAAAGGCGTGGTCGTGTACGGCAACCTGTACAAGAAGATCTAATCCTTTTTTAACAATTTTTTGCTCTGTAGAATACCTCTTTTCATGGGGATGAAAACCCCCCTTGCGCCAGCCCTGATTCGAAGAATCCTTCGGATTCTTCTCGTGTCTCATCTCTGATGAGATTCGACACCCCCGCCCGAGGTCGGGGGCGCATTGCGATGCCTCTGTATTAAGTGTACAGGAAATTTCTCCAGGATTGTGTACTGGTAATACGGCACTATCGCAACCGGGGATGCCCTGATGGCGGGAGCGGAGTCTGCATAGTCCATCAGGACCATGCAGATTTGAAGAGCCCGAAGAGTTCTTCAAAGCCCCCGAAAGCGTCATGATTAATATCAAATGTTTTCTACAGCGCAGCTTTTTCTGAGAGGTCTGTCCCTCGATCAGAGGGGTCCGGATCAGATGCAGCCTGTTTTACCCTGGGGCAGACCGCGGATG
>JAKLGZ010000187.1 GCA_022710385.1 Methanoregula sp. | reverse complement strand
AGAGTGGATGATGGCAAAGACGTTCATAATCTCATGAACGCTCTCAATAAACTTCTGACCACGACACCTTCCTACCTGGATGAGACGGCGCAACCGTTGCGCTTCGATGTTGCCAATGCCCTTTGGGTCCAGCAAGATATTGATATCAAGCAGGGCTTTCTGGACACGCTCTCGTCGAATTACAATGCCGGATTGAAACTGGTCGATTTTTCCAAGCCCGAAGATGCCCGCCAGGCAATCAACCTGTGGGTGGCTGCGCAGACCAATGACAAAATCAAAGATTTGATCCCCCAGGGTATTCTGAACGAGTTGACCCGCCTGGTGATCACCAATGCTGTCTACTTCAAGGGCGCCTGGCAGAATCCTTTCAACATCAACAGAACCGCCAGCGAACCATTCTTCTTGCTGGATGGCAGCGAAACCACGGCTGAGATGATGCACACCAGTTATACCGGTGCAGGTTTGATTACCGAGCAATACCAGGCTGTGAAGATCCCCTACCAGGGCGGCAATTATGCCATGGCAGTGATCATGCCCAGCGGAGATTTTTC
>JAKLGZ010000186.1 GCA_022710385.1 Methanoregula sp. | reverse complement strand
CACCAACTCGAAAAAGACGGTCGGCTCGGTGTAGGTGTAGGAGATCGAGCGGCTGCCGCTGGTTTTCGCCAGCGTCACGATCCGTTCCGGCTCAAGCGCATCGCCGCGGATCGCGCGCTCGTTCTCCACCATGGAGATCTCATGGTTCTGGCAGAAGCGGCAGGAAAAATTGCAGCCCATGGCGGCGATGGAGAAGGAGCCGGAGCCGGGATGGAAGTGGTACAGGGGTTTCTTCTCGATGGGATCGATGCCGGCGGAAACGACCCGGTCGGAATTGAGCGAGTACAGCACGCCGCCCAGGTTTTTGCGCACGCGGCAGACCCCGGTCCTGCCCTCGGCGATCCGGCATTCGCGGGCGCACAACCGGCAGATCACGACGCCGTCTCCGGCATTCTCTGCCAGGAGCGCCCGGATCATTTTTCCCCTCCTGCCGGAACGCTCCGGCGGCCTCCGCCCACCTCCCCCGGGATCACTCCAGGGAGGAAAGGTACTCCTCGCAGCTGAGGGCGGCCTGCACGCCCATGCCCACCGAGATGGCCACCTGGCGGCGGTTGCCCTTGATGACCTCCC
>JAKLGZ010000185.1 GCA_022710385.1 Methanoregula sp. | reverse complement strand
TGACCCTGTTATTGTTCGAATCCGCAATGTACACGTTCCCGCTGCCATCCACCGCAATGCCCCAGGGATTATCCATTGTATCGTTGGTGAACCCTGTCTCACCCCATTTTCTGCTGAATGCCCCGGACGGTTCAAATACCTGGATGCGGTCATTGCCGGAATCCGTCACGAATACATTCCCGGTCGCATCAATTGCTACACCTGAAGGAGACCAGAACTCACCGTCCCCATCTCCAATCTCCGTACCACCCCAGTGGGTCACATATGTTCCGGACGGCGTGAATACCTGGATGCGGTTGTTATTGGTATCCGCGACATACACGTACCCGCTTGAGTTTATCGCGAGGTTGTTGGGATTTGTGAACTCGCCGATCTCAGATCCTGGGACACCCCACTTGGTCACGTATCCAAGGGACGGTGTGAACACCTGGATGCGGCCGTTAACCGTTTCAGAAACATAGACGTACCCGCTCGAATTCACTGCAACGCCAAAGGGATATGCGAACTCGCCATTCCCGTCCCCGGCAGCAGGACCCCCAAGCCCCTTGACAAAGGTCCCGAGAGGTGTGAACATCCGGATGCGGTTATT
>JAKLGZ010000184.1 GCA_022710385.1 Methanoregula sp. | reverse complement strand
CGTGAGCGAAAGCCCCTCAGGAGCGTCTGTCCGATGGTTTCTACCGGGCTGAAAAATCAGATAAGATAAAAGGACGCAACTAAAGTCCCGAACGCTGCCAGTATCAGGATGAAAAAGACCGGAATATTCCAGGAGAAAACCTTGTTACCATCGAGGATACTAAGGGGCAGCATGTTGAACGCGGCTATCATGGCATTTATCTGGATGCCCGCAAGGCCGATCTGTGCCAGGATATTCCCGTTCAGGGATGTCAGGCCCCCGGCGACAGCCAGCAGTGCGGCAAAAGGGATGCACAACAGGAGGTTCACGACCGGGCCTGCGGCAGAGATCTTACCATTCTGCTCCCGGCTCAGACCGCGCCCGTCATTTGCAGTGGTGTAAATTACGGTTGCGCCCGGAGCAGCGAAGACGAAGCCGACAAGCGAGGCAAGGGCAACCGCCACGAGGAGCATGCTGTTGTCTTTTCTGAACTCTGCCCAGTAACCGTACCGGATCGCGGTAAACTTATGGGCCATTTCGTGGAGGATAAATCCTATGCCGACAGTGATAAGGGCTATACCAAAAAATATCAGGGCGGTCATCATACTGACC
>JAKLGZ010000183.1 GCA_022710385.1 Methanoregula sp. | reverse complement strand
GGAGAGACCTGGGAACAGGGTTCCACGCAGACCATCCGGTGGAACTATACCTATGAGCCCGGGAGCAGGGTCAATATCGAGGTGCTGAAAGGATCAACCTCCCTGGGGACGTTTCCAAACCTCCCTGTCGGATCGATGGGTCAGGGATCCTACTCCCTGACATTCCCCTATAATACCCCCCCGGGTTCAGATTACCGGATACGGATCACCAGCACCAGCTATCCCGCCTGCACCGATACGAGCAACGGGATGTTTGCGATCAGTGGGTGAAGAGGGAGGAGGTGAAGGAAGAACAAACTCTCTAGTCATAGAAAAATCAGACGAATCCTTTTTCTCCCTACTCTTATCTGACATAACACTCCCGGTTATGCTATGGAGAGACGAATTACAGCCCCGTTCTTTCCTTCCAGCAGAACATCTGAGATCAAAATAAATACTCTTATCAGTTCAGGAGAAAATTTTCCAGTATTTGGGGGGTAGTAGGACCTGTTTCTGGTGGATTCACATCACAAATGTACAGGGTATTGCCTGTCTGCTGGCAATGTCGCATGGCGCAATGAAGAACAGGGAAGGTTCCAGGCGGCCCTGATGGTCTATGGTCACGTT
>JAKLGZ010000182.1 GCA_022710385.1 Methanoregula sp. | reverse complement strand
CCCATAACGGCATCGCCGCCGGAACACCCTTCGATGATCTGCCTGACAGCTATGTCTGCCCGGTCTGCGGGCAGGAGGGAAAGGGGAGGATCGGGAAATGGGGATTTGACGAGTGGCGGCCCACCCGCTACATCTGTTCAATGTGCGACTATGTGTATGATGAAAAGCGCGGGGAACCTCACCGGGGCATTAAGCCGGGAACAAAATTCGAGGATCTCCCTGAAGATTATGTCTGTCCGGTCTGCGCAACCGATCCCAATGTGGTACTCCGGTACGGCAATGTTACCAAACAGGGATTCGGACCCCTCTATATCTGATCCTCAGCTGGATCTATCTTTTTTTTTACAGGTTGCTGAAGGGTGGCAGGCAACACGGGGCACAGGATTTTTCAGGAATAACATGATCCCGCATCAATGCTCAGCTACTACATCTGTTTATACACAAAATGTTTAGTTTGTAAATAAGAACCACCGGGTTGAGAGAGGGAGTGAGGCTTAACCACCCGCGTGGGAAAACGTCAAGGTCTTTCCGATAAGGAGGAAGGGGATTTATGCTGGGACCCGGATCTGATTTCTTCCTGCCCCCTGAGCAGGAATCGTACTCTCTCCAGCA
>JAKLGZ010000181.1 GCA_022710385.1 Methanoregula sp. | reverse complement strand
TTATTCGCATCGCTTCTTGGCTGAGAGAGTGCATGAATTTGTGGAGTTCCGACCCGCCTGTTACAGTTTCACCTTGATTCATACGTTTTAAAAACTCTCCTAGTTCCATAGTTTGCTCCTCCCCGCTGCATATCGTTCGGATATACGCGTCTAATTTGAATTTACATTTCTTCAGTAAAGAATGCTTCAAGATAATCAAAAATGATGAGATCTAGAACTCCTTGCCGCCATGACCGATGTCGATAAGGATATGACCTATCGCACCAATCTCCACGTCCTGCTCGCTGGACATGGAATAAAATATGGCGCCGAGGGGGAGATTTGAACTCCCGAGGCGTTGCCGCCACGAGCTAGCTGGCGGAAATTTTCCAGGCTCGCGCCTTACCGGTCTGGGCCACCTCGGCACTCCTGCGGCGATAACCGTTGGCTCATTTAAAACTATTTGCCATGTCCATTATCGCAGACCGCCCAGCGAGTCCCTGATGGTCGGACGGGCCCTCCTGGCCGGCTCGGTCTGGAGCATGTCCACATCGACGACATCCACCGATTCCCGCAGGTAAGGGAGCTTAGCCAAGAGCCGTCCACGGGCGTCGTAGGCCTGGCTTCCCCCGAAGTAAACC
>JAKLGZ010000180.1 GCA_022710385.1 Methanoregula sp. | reverse complement strand
CTCAGCAGCAGTCCCCTGGATCGTACCGAGCCCCTCCTCTTTGAGCCGTGCTACCACCTCTGTTGTCGGGATGCCGCCTTTCTTTGCCGCGTGAGCGACCTCGTCCGGGCTGAAGGCATGAATATGAATACCGGGTATAACCTCGTGGATCCAGTGCAGGATATCAACAAAGGTATCCAGGGTAAACTCCGGGTTCACACCCGAGAGCAGGCAGATCTCGGTCACCTTCCGCTCGTACGCGAGCCGGGCCTGCTCCTGGATCTTATTCCTATCATTACAGTACGCATCCGGATCCGTTGCTGTACGTCCAAAGCCGCAGAACCCGCAGAGGTTCTTGCAGATGTTGGTGACATGCAGGTTCTGGTTCCGCACATACGTGACGGTATCACCTGCACGGCGCCCCCGCATCTCATCGGCAGCAGCGGTGATCTGCCAGATATCCCGGCCCCGGCGGGCCGAGAGCAGGAACTCCGCGTCCCGTGTTGTGAGGCGATGGCCGGCCAGGACATCAGAGAGAAGTGCCGGAACTGTTGTCATAGGATGGTTCCCTACCGCCTCTTCTTTTCTCCTTTCTTCGACTGCTTTGCAACTTCGGCCCCCTCTTCCCTGCGTCTGAGGTAGATC
>JAKLGZ010000018.1 GCA_022710385.1 Methanoregula sp. | reverse complement strand
CACGTCCGTCACAGGCGGACCGTTCGCGGTACACGCACTCCATGCCCACGAACCGGTTGATCATCTCGGTGACCGTGGGCTTTGAGTTCCGTGTAATCTCGGCAAGCCGGGTGAAGGTCATGTCGCCCTGTTCATCGATGACCTTCAGGTATTCGATCTGCTTTCCCGTGATGTCGGGAACTCCGCATTCAGAGAGGATGGCAGAAGAGATCTCCTGCTGCAGCCTGATCAGCCGTTCCATCGCGGCCAGCAGCCGCACCTCCGCATCCATGACCTCTGCCTGTAATTAGTTAGGGTTTCCCTAATAATAAGGTTGAGATCGGTGCAATCGCGGGGTGAGGGATCTTCCCCTGAGTCGCTCTTTTCTCTTTGTCAGGACCTGGACCAGAGCAATTCAGAAAAAAGAAAATAATCTCTTCTGAAACGGAATCAGCTCCTGTATTCTGGCAGAGAATCCCCGGGAAAACTCCTGCACGGATGCAGCTCGTAGCAAAAGACTCCCTGCTGTACCGCTGGATCATGGTCCATCAGGGACCGTGTCTCAGCAAGACCTGTTGCAAAGATCCCAACTCCGCACAGGTCGCTCCTGTCACTGACAGGGCAGACGATCGACAATTTCCCCTCAGCCCGGAGAGAGAAATTTCTCCGTGCATGCTCCCAGATGAATGCTTCCACCCCGGCCATGTTCCGGTTCGGTCCGGCCCAGAGCAGGACAAGGCAGTAGTCCTTCGTCTTTCCGATCATCTCCCTCATGAAATCATCAGATATCGTGGTCATATCGATCATCACACCATCGCACTCTATAAGAGGTATATTTATTATAACAATTATAAAGAATATAATTCAATGGCCGCAACCACCATTGCAGTTTCACCCGAAACAAAAGAGCTCCTGAGAAGACTGGGTGAGAAGGGGGAATCATATGACACCATCATCCGCAGGCTTGTGCAGCAGGCGGCATGGAAGCACCTGGATGCACAGTGGAATGCCATCCTGGAACATGATGAGTTCATCCCCTTGGATGCCCTCTGATGTACAGTATCCTGGTTTCAGCGACATTCCGGAGAGAATTCCTAGCTATCGATCCGGAATCACAGCGTCGTATAAGGCAGGCACTTGTGCTGCTTGGTGAGGACCCCTTCACCTCCCGGCCTCGGGTTGATATCAGGCCTTTACAGGATACCGATCCCAAAAAGTATCGGTTGAGAATCGGGAAATTCAGGATTATGTACACCGTGACTGAACGTGAAGTCCGGGTAATCGAAATATTTTCACGAAACCGGGGATACAGGCTGTAATCTGATCCTTTCAGGTAGGAGAAGATTCAGGTTCCTGGGGGAGGGGTGCTGATACATGGAAGAAAACGACCTCATGGAAGATTTTTCGATCAGGCAAGTGACCGACCGGACGTTTCCGGAATTCCTGCACCTGCTCGAAGCACTGGCGTGCTACGAACAGCTCAATCCCCCTGATGATGCAGCCAGGTCACGTCTGAAATCAGATCTCCTCCAGGATCACCCGAGATACGAGGCATACCTCGGCAGGCGTGGCGATGTGGCAGTCGGCTTCGTGACCTTCTTCTTCACCTACTCCACCTTCCTTGCCCGGCCTACCTTATACCTCGAAGATCTCTTCATGCTCGAACAATACCGGGGCCAGGGTCTGGGAGGGAGGCTCTTTGACTTCTGCAGGAACGAGGCAAGGATTCGCGGGTGCGGGCGGATGGACTGGATGGTGCTCACCTGGAACGAACCCTCGATACAGTTTTACGAGAAGATCGGGGCCGCAAGGCTCGAATGGTATACCTATCGGCTGGAAGGAGACTGCCTGTGACTGCACGTGGCAGGCATCCTCCCGTCCGAGAGATCTTCGGTTTTCTCGCATTGAAACCTGAGGTGTTCGGGCAGCTCCTCAACAAAGGATATCTTCAATAAACGGGACGGGAAATCCTGACAGAACGGATCCTCTTCTCCCCGCCAGGGAAACAACCTTGTGATCAGGGGAAATACCATTACTCTCACTGGGGGGTTCACCGTCCAGTAGGGAGACCATGATGCAGTATCCCTCCATCCGGACCGCACGGCTCGAACTCATACCCGCCACCCTTGGGATGCTGATCAGTGACAGGAGCGACAGGGCAATGCTTGCACGGCTCCTGGATGCTAAAATCCCTGACTCCTGGCCGCCCGGGCTCCTTGATGAGACCACGATGGATGAGTTTATCCGGATGCAGGCTGAACAGTCCGACCCGCATTTCTGCTCCTGGTACTGGATCCGGTATGGACAGGATCGCGTCCTGATCGGCAGCGGGGGGATTGCATCTGTTCCGGGAGAAACGGAGACCGTGATGATCGGGTACTCTGTTCTCAGGGAGTTCCAGAACAGGGGCTATGCAACCGAAGCGATACAACAGCTGGTCTCGTTCATTGTTACCCTTCCAGGAGTCCGTAGGATCCTTGCCACCACCTATCCGGAACTGAAAGCATCGATCCGTGTCCTGGAAAAGAGCGGGTTTGTTCCCGATGGGATCACGGAAGGCGGAGCCGGGATGGAAGAGGGTACCATCCGGTATGTCCTGCTGGTACCGACTTGAATACCCGGATGACTCATCCGTTGTTTGTATCCCGGCTCAGCCGACGGGTGAAAGGTGTTATCAGCACTCATGGCCAGGCAGGAGGAGGGACTGGCTGACCAGGTCACCCGGTTCCATTGACCAGGTCACCCGGTCCTTTATCGTATTCTTCAACCGGGAGTGGCAGCCGCGGATTGAAATCTCACCTTTTATAGACCAGGGCTCCCTGTACTGGGCAGGCAGCCGTGCACCGGGCGCAGAGGTAACACTCCCGCTTCGACGAATCCTTCCCGGCAACATGGGCTGGGCAGGCCTTCTCGCACTTTTTGCAGCTGATGCAGGCACCGGTCCTCCGCAGGCGGAAGAGGCTGAAGTGGGCAGGGATGGAGAAGAGCAGGCCGAACGGGCAGATCCCACGGCAGACCGGCCGGTATACCAATACTGAAAGGAGGAACAGCACGAGAAAAACCACGAGTCCTGTCGAGAGGGTCAGCGAGAAGAAATCGTAGATCCCGGTGTATTCCATCAGGTTTACATAGTAAAGTGCTCCGATTACCGTTGCTATGAATACCCCGGCTCGGAGCACTTCAAGATATCGCGTTTTCCTGATATCGATCTTCTTCCCCGGCACGTTCCATGCCAGCTCCTGCACCGATCCGACCGGGCAGAGATGGCCGCAGAAGGTTCTCCCGACGAGGAGAACGAGCCCGATCCCTGCCAGGATCCCGATGATCCCCGGGGCCAGGGTCTGGCCGGAGGTCGCGATACTCACGATCCCGGGAAACTCCATCGGCATCAGCGGGGCGAGGATGATAAAGCCAAAGAGAGCACTCATCATCACGGTTCCGACCGCGACCTTCCGCGACATAGCCCCGCTCTTCCAGACAACGGCAGCTAGCAACGTTCCTGCAAGCAGGTAGATGACAGCGAAAGCGGACGCCAGCGTCTCCTCGCCGAGCAGGAGATAGGTGACCATCTCCCCGATCCCAAGGGCAAACAATGCCGACGCCCCGAGAGCTGAAACGGTTTTTTGGAGGCGGGGCCCGAGGACCCCTGACCTGAAGAGGAAGAAGAACAGGACCAGGAGAATGACGGTTACCACCGCTCCCATGAACAGACCATCCGGGAGGAAAAATCCTGTATCTGGAGTGAATGGAACGGAGGCATTGGAAGAGACCGTCGCAGCCGGTGTGACAGAGGAGGTGACCGGCGCTGATAAGGAGGAGGTCACCTCCATGACCGGGGAGGCAACAGGAGCGGGGCTGGCTGCGGTCGGGGCGGTGGTGACCGAACGGGGGGTATAATCGCAAATGGCGTTGGCATCGACATCCGTATACAAGAAACATCGGCCCGGGTACGGGCAGTACCCTCTCCCCCTCGGGCAGATTGTCGCACAGACCGGGTATGCAAGACCTGCAGATCCGATAATACTGGCAAGTCCACGTTTCAGCCAGCGGGGTATTTCCATGAGTCGTCTCGTACGTATTCGATAGTAATGTAAAATAAACATTACATTTCCGGCAGGGAGCGTTCCCCCCTTATAACAGCCCTGGCATCTCCCAGATCAAGCGTTCGGGATGTTCTTCAAGGGATTATGAGAGTCCTGATATGGCCAAGGAAATTTCTCTCAACTGACCAAGCCCTGGGGATACATGTGCTTCTAGGAGCTGGCCAATGATGAATTACAGTCCTGGAGAGGGATACCAAAGGTCATGTCCTTTAACACCCAGGACAAGCGAAAGCAGACAACCCAAGGACACTCCGATACCTCAGGTCAGCTTGAGCGTCTGAGCATTTATCGCAACGATCACCGTGCTTATACTCATGAGGGCAGCCCCAAATGCTGGAGTGAGGATGATGCCGCATCCTGATGCAACACCGGCTGCAAGGGGGATGGCAAAACTATTATACCCGGTCGCCCAGAGGAGGTTCTGGACCATCTTCGAATAGGTCTTTTTCGACAGCGCGATGATATCGGCAACATCCCGCGGATCGCTCCGGACCAGCACGATATCGGCGCTCTCGACCGCCACATCGGTTCCTGCCCCGATCGCAATTCCCAAATCTGCCTGGACCAGGGCAGGGGCATCGTTAATCCCGTCACCGACCATACCCACCCTGTACTGCCCCTGGACTTCCCTGATCTTTCCTGACTTCTCGTGAGGGAGCACCCCGGCAAAATAGTCGGCAAGCCCGAGATCTTCTGCCACCCACCTGGCGACAAACTGGTTGTCGCCCGTGAGCATCATGCTCCTGATCCCCATGGCATTGAGACGGGAGATCGCCTCGCGGGATTCATCACGGATGATGTCTGCCAGCGCCAGTGCCCCGATAACTGTCCTCTCCTGGAGCACAAAGACCACCGTCTTTCCCTGCGATGCGACCTTCTCCACCCTCTGGTCCTGGATCGGTATCCCTGCCTCTTCCAGATATCCGGGGCTCACTACCCGCGTGAGAATACCCTGAAGCGCTCCTTCCACCCCTTTCCCGGGAATCGCCCTGAAGTGTTCAGGTGGGATCAGATCACTATTCCGCTCCTCAGCGCTCCGCATGATCCCGCGGGCGATGGGGTGCTCCGAATGTGCCTCCAGTGAGGCGGCCCTCCTCAGCATCTCGTCCTCTTCCCATGCCCCGAAGGGGAGAATGTCGGTGACTCCGAAAATCCCCCGTGTGAGGGTTCCTGTCTTGTCAAACACGATCACCTGGAGGTCCTTTGCCCGCTCAAAGGCCTGCCGGTCCCTGATCAGGAGACCGGATTTTGCCGCAAGGGTGGTCGAGACGGCAACGACAAGCGGGACCGCCAGGCCGAGGGCATGCGGGCAGGCGATGACCATGACGGTAGCCATCCGTTCAATCGCAAAATCCAGGCTCTCGCCAAGGAGAAACCAGCCAAAGAAGGTGATCGCACCGACCGAGAGGGCGATCAGGGTGAGGAGGAGGGCTGCCCGGTTTGCAAGGTCCTGTGCCCGGGACCTGCTCTCCTGGGCTTTCCGCACGAGTTCGATCACCTGGCTCAGATAGGTATCCTTCCCGATCTTTGTCACCTCCACGACCAGTGACCCTTCCCCATTCGTAGAACCCCCGGTGACCGTGTCCCCTCCCTTCTTTTCGACCGGCTGGGACTCCCCGGTGAGCATCGATTCATTGACGCTGGATCTCCCCTCTGCCACGATTCCATCGACGGGAACCTTCTCTCCCGGTTTCACCAGCACCCGATCTCCCGGCACGAGTCGTTCGACAGGAACTTCTTCTGTTGCTCCACCCTCTCTCAACAGATGCGCATAAGATGGCATGATCATGACCAGCTGCTCAAGGGCACGTGAAGTGCCTAGGACCGATCGCATCTCCAACCAGTGACCGAGGAGCATGATATCGATCAGGGTGGCCAGCTCCCAGAAGAACGCATCCCCCGAGACGACACCAAGGGCAACCGATGCACTGAATCCATACGCCACGGTGATGGCAACCGCGATCAGGGTCATCATGCCGGGAAGGCGGGAGCGGATCTCACGAACGACCCCCTTCAGGAACGGCCATCCTCCGTAGAGGTACACTACTGTTGCCAGGCCGAGGAGCACCAGGTCAGATCCGGGAAAGACGAGGGTGAATCCCAGGAGCGACTGGATGGTCGATGATAAAATGAGGATTGGCACCGTGAGGATCATCGAGACGATGAACCGTCTCCGGTAATCCTCCATCATATACCCATGGGAGCCGTGCATTCCGGGATCCGATCCCCCGGTTGATCCGTGCCTCGCGTGGAGTGGAGGGTTCCCGGTGAGGGCATGATCTCCTGAAGCTCCGTGCTTCACATGAGGAGGATTGATCCCTTCCGGTGCATTATCTCCTGGAGCTCCGTGCTTCTCGTCGAGATTCCCCGGGGGGGCATGATCTCCTGGAGCTCCATCATCCATCGCGGGGGGAACTTTTTTGGGATCATGGCCAGCTTCGTGCACGGGCTCGTGCTTCCTATCGTCCACAATGCCTCACCTTTGAGAGGGGGGGATCCCCCCGATCAGGCCGAACTTCTCTTTGAAACATAGTGAATTCCAGGATATATCGGTCCACGCTCGTCATCCATTGCAATCTCCGTCTCAAAGATTTCCCTGATCAACGTTCGGAATTCTTTCTCACGGATGAGCGAAGGGAAGGTTCGCATCCGGGGTAAGGAAAACCTGACCCATTCAGCCCAGAGGAACATGCAGGGGATGTCCCTATGCGTATCAGGGGCCACATGGGCGGTAAGAAACGCCTCGAACAACCCCCATTCGATCAGCTCTTCAGGGTGGAGAGGCACCCCTTCGATTCGGCACTGTTCGTGAAATCGCTCCATCACAGTACGGGTGGTAACATCAAAGAAATCCGGAATGCCCGGGTCTGTCCTGGCGGGAGTCCTCCCCGGGAGGGAGCGATCAGATCGGCCAGGAGGATTAGAACGGGGTGCGATCACGGCAACGGGAGGTGCCGGGGCTGACAGGGAGTTCATGGAATCCTGATAGAAGATCAGGACTGATAACCACTAGTCTCACTTTCATTTTTTGAAACATAGGTTGTTGTCAAAAAAAGGTTGTGGTCAAAATGGTACCCGGTTCGTCTCCAGAAATCATGCTGCTCCCCCGGATCGTTCACCCACCCATGGGCACCCGGTGATGAGCGCCAGGTCCCTGTTGAAAGAGACCAGGTCGCGGCAGGTGAGATCATGGATGGTGTCTTTGCCGGCAATCCGGGTCAGGGATGCGATCTCCTCGGTTATGACCCTGATAAAATTTCCCAGCCGGACGACGCCTTTTGACACATCGCATTGTCGTACCAGGTCGGGTTGCTGGGTGGTCACTCCGGCAGGGCAGAGACCGGTATGACACAGCCGGTATTGTTCGCAGTTGATGGCGATAAGAGCGGCGGTGCCGAGATACACTGCATCCGCCCCCAGGGCAAGGCATTTTGTGACATCTCCTGATGTCCGGAGCGATCCCCCGCATATCAGCGAGACCTTATCCCTGACCCCCAGTTCCTTTTGAATCCGTGCAGCACGGGGCACTGCCACCACGAGGGGAATCCCGACATGCTCCCGTACGAAGTCATTGGTCCCTCCGGTCCCTCCCCCGAATCCATCGAGAGCAATGAAGTCAACCCCCGCCGATACGAGGACCGAAATATCCTGCTCGATTGCCCCGCAGCCTATTTTCGCCCCGATCGGGGCACCTCCTGTCACGGAGCGGAGCCAGTCAATTTTCCCGGCAAGCTCTGCGGGATTCCGGATATCCGGATGATGGGCCGGGGAATAGGCATCCTCACCCTTTTTCAACCCCCGTATCCTTGCAATATCCTGGGTCATCTTGGCGGCAGGGAGGTAACTTCCCTTTCCCGGGTAGGCCCCCTGCGAGAACCGTATCTCCACCGCTGCTGCCTGGGCAAGCAGGGTCTCGCTGATCCCGAACCGTCCCGTCGAATACTGGACAATCAGGTGATCGTTTGCCAGGAGCTCCTCGGGAAGAACGCCCCCTTCTCCTGAATTGAACGCGATCTTCTCCTGAGCAGCCACCTGGGAGATGATCAGCTTCACATTCTTAGAGACGGCCCCGTAGCTCATTCCGGATATCAGAACAGGGGAAGAGGAAACGAGGGGCCTTTTCGAAGCCGGGCCGATCACGATCCGGGTGTTCACCGGATCTTCCAGGTTCCTGGGGATTTGGGCGATCTGTGCCGGGACAAGGTGAAGATCATCTAATGAGAAGGGGAGCTGTTTCTGCGATCCCATCGACCGCACGATACTCCTTCCGGTTGATGCAATTGTCTTGATGTCGTGAATCTTCTGATACACCCTGTTATCCTCATCATGGCGTTTTTTCCGCATCACCACCCCGGATTCTTTGTCAGATTCCTTATCGCAGAAATAGATCCATTCAAGGGAGTAATGGACATAGATTGCACAATCAGGACAGATGCATCCTTTTGCACTGATGTCGCACGAGGTGCTGCCGACGGAACAATACAACACCTCGCCCTTACACCAATGGGGGTACGAGGGACAGCCGGGACAGAGACACTGGTCCCGTGTCTCCCTGGTATCAGGGACCTTCATCGTACGACCGTAATCACGTATGATAGAGCATAAAACTTGCGGGAATTTGGGATCATCACCGGGAAGAGGAGATCGCCGTTCAGCCGATCATTGTTATAAATTTTGGAATTCAGGGAAACCTTTAATGGCAGCTGTTCCTCCTACATCCTGTGGTGTTCCCATGGATGCCTTTGAAGATCTGATGAAGAAGATGAAGGGGATGACGGCAGACCAGCAGGCACAATGGATAGCGGAGAACAAGAAAGCCTGTATCTGTCCGACCTGTCCGACCTACAACGGCTGTGCCAAGAAGAATGAAGAATTACTCTTCTGCGCAACCGGAAAGAGTTTCATGTGTATCTCGGCCGAGAAAGGGTGCATGTGCCCCACCTGCCCGGTAACCAAAGCTGCGGGGCTGAAGTACAAGAATTTCTGCACGAGAGGTGCTGAGAAAGCCCAACGGTATGAACATACCATCTGGGGGACCAAAATACCCTGAATCCCGATTATTCCTCCTTACCTCCACCATTGACCCCTTCATTTTTTCGGTTTGTGAGAACTCTCAAATTTATGAGACAATCCGGCACGATCATCAGAGCCAGTATTTGAGATTGATCAAAAACACTCTGCCTTCTCCTTCTCATTCGTTCTTATCATATCGTGGGGATGACAGCCCCCGGGTAGTCCGGGATGGTGAGGTTTTCATTCACCCCCTTGTTTTGATCGCGGGATCGGGCACCGGCGCATTACAGACCTCCCTCCCATTAACTTCCGGGGAATGCTTCCATGAAAAAAGGGTATCATGTGACGATGAAGGAACCGGTCATTGTGGACGGATGCACATCGCACCTGAAGAAATACATCCCGGGCTGGGAGGGTGCATTGAAGGTATAGGTTATCACCTTGGGCCCGGTGATTATCACTCCCTTGTAGATCGTCGTCCTTGCAGTGGAATCCGTGTAGAGCGCAACATTATGCGGGAATCTGTCCTGGTTGTCAAACGTCAGAACGACCGCGGCCCCGGCCGGAACGGTGATGGTGCCCCGGTCAAACGCATTGTCTTTCGCAACGAGTGAGAGGGGGATGGACTGCCCCGGAGGCATGGTAGTCGGGGTGGGCATACTAGTGGTCGGAGTGGGGATGATAGTGGTCGGGGCTGGTATAACCACAGATACCATACTGGTGGCAAGGGGAACAACAGGAGTATGATCATTATTGACCAGTTGAACGGACAAGGTATGCATTCCGGGTGACACATTGGTGAAGGTGTAGGAGGATGCTGCGACATGTGCCCAGACCGCGTTGGCGTCTGCGGGGAGAGCGGGCTTTGCCGGATCACTCGGAATCGGGCTGACATCGAGGTAGTAATGGACATGCCCTTCTCCCGGAACGTTGGCCTGCCCCTCCTTGTCAACGATGGAGAAGTTCTGCACCTGGATCGTCACCGCTACCGCTCCGGAAGGGAGGGTGGCACCATTTGCTGGTTCCATGATCGTTACTGTGGGAACTGCCGGGATGACCGGTGGAGAAGTGCAACCGGCGATCACCAGGAAGAGTACTCCTCCGATGAGCACGAGAAGGATTGGACTGAGTCTTGGCATGATTCCGGCTATGAACTGTACCAATGATAAAAATAATGATACCATTCATTTTTTGTAACGATCAATACACCAAATGGCAGTCAATTATTTTGCAAAAATAGACGCGAAGTACTCGGAACGACCATCCCTCGAAGTGTTCAGGTTTTTCGGTGGAGTACTTCTCCAACGATTCATTCCGGGGAGCCGGGGTGAACAGCCATGGCGTATTTCCTGAGAGAACAACCGTAGAAAATCCGTTCGGATCGGGATAAAGAAAAAAAGGAGAGGATTCTTCAGATCGGAGTCCGCACCGAACCCTCTTCGAAATACTTCATTGTCGCAGGTACGTATCGCTTCACTTCGGTGTAGAAGTACTTCGTCATAACAGGATCGGAATCCCTGATAGCCCCGTAAATGGTGTTGACCAGCCAGTTTGGCAGGTCAGCCTGGTTTTCGAGCACATTCCTGATAACGACAATGGTCTCATCAACGTCAACCTTCTTTTTCCAGCGGTATGGCATGTTCTTCCTCCTGTATTGGTCCTTCAGTGAGCAAGGTGAGTATTTATACCTGACCTCATGTGTCAGGAAATGATTCAGAGACTGCAACGTACCGGAATACCTATTATCATACCGGCCCGTAGTGGGACACAATGCCTTGAACTCCCTATACGGGAAGCCCAGGTACGTGAGATGATGGTATGACACTCTCAGACAAAGATATCCAGAAACGAGTGGTAGATGAATTATACTGGGACAGCCGTGTTGATTCATCAAAGATCACCGTAACGGTTGACAAGGGCAAAGTGACACTGTCCGGCACCGTCCCCTCCTATTCAGCGCGGAACAGGGCTGTTGATGATGCGTACTGGATCAAGGATGTCACGTGGGTCGATAATAAGATCACGGTGAAGTATCCGGTTGTGTCGGTACCGGGCGATGCTGACATAAAACAGACGGTCATAACCTCGCTTGCCGCCGACTATGACATGGAGAAGACCGACATCAAAGCATCGGTGAAGAACGGGATCGTCACGCTTGAGGGTTCTGTGGACGAATACTGGAAGAAAGGGGAGGCAGGCCGTATCGCATGCCGGGCCCGTGGAGTCTGTGACATCGTCAACAAACTCACCGTTGTCCCGACCCGGAGCGTTGCCGATAAGGCCATTGCCGATGACGTCCGGGCTGCCCTCGAGAGGAACATCCATGCCACTGCAGAATGCACGACCGTCAAGGTTTCACATGGCATCGTCACGCTCTCCGGAACGGTCCCCACATGGTCTGCAAGGAATGCAGCAGTCACGGCCGCAGAATACACACGGGGAGTGATCGACGTTATTGATGATCTGGTCGTCACTTCAGCCGTCCCGGCGAAGGGTGTATGCTGAAAGGAGGAGACGACATATGGCACGAAGTGACCTGCCTGCAACGATCCGTGATTACGATGCACTGATGATCGACCTGCAGAGACGTTTCAATGATATGTTCCGGGGTTTTGGCTTCGGCCTCTGGGAACCGGAACGGGTGCGGTGGCCATCCCTGACCCGGTGGCAGGAGATCACCGTCGATGTCCGGGACCATGAGGATGAAATCACGGTGGTAGCCGATCTCCCCGGTGTCGAAAAGCAGGATATCCATGTAGAGCTGGTGGACCCCAAGATCCTCGTGATCTCCATCGACCATAAAGAAGAGAGGGAGGAGAAGAAAGAAGAGTATTACCTGCACGAGCGTTCATTCAGGAGCAGGTCACGAACGGTATTCCTCCCGGCGGATGTTACCCAGGAGGGAGTGGTGACCAGCTTCAAGAACGGGGTACTCGAACTGCGGCTGAAGAAGACCAAAGAGGCCCGGGGGAGAGAGATTCTCATCGATTGATGTTGAAGGGTTGACCGGGCATACTCTTTCAAAGTAACGATAATAGTCTTTTTTTTGTCGGGGGTTTCTGACTCTATTTTGCCTGCAACAAGAGATCCTCCCGAATCCTGCCAATAATGTCCGTGTCTGTGTCTTTTATGATTTGAGGTACTAAACAGAAACATTCTCGTACCACATCGGCTATTTCCTCCCTGTATTTTCTTTCAATTATTGAAACGAAGACATACCCTCATATATCCCAATAGTGATATCGGGGATGACGGTTCTCCGTACACTATCACCTATCAACGGAAGGAGTCTGATAACCAGACGGCAAGTTCAAACATGCTTCCTTCCAGGGGAACCGCCTCTTTATTCCCTGGTTTATGAATTACTGGATATGGTTCGACCCGGGCATCCCATATATTTCGGGTAACAATTAATATTTCGGCTTCTGTAATTTCCATTGCGAGGACTCACTCGAATCCGGAATGATGTATAGCCGGGTGGAGCAAGGAGTCTTATTCGTAATACCGATGCCTGGCCTGGAAGTTGGACAATCAAATATTATGTCACAGTATTGATCAGACGAGATCCCTTCCTGGTAATGGAAGTGCAACTGCCGATTCCGGATACCGGGGAGTTGGTACCAGGGCCGGAACTACCCCTGGGGGGTGGAGGTATCCACCAGCCCCGGGGTGCCGGCAGGCATCATCTGCCAGATCTGGCCGGAATTCTCTGGGGAGAGGCCCGGTCCGGCATTCTGGTTGATCAGGACGAGAACCTCATTCTGGGTATCCTCAAAAAGGCCCCGGATGAAGGCATTGATCCGCCTGTTCGGGTTGTTTTCGACTGATAGTATCCGCGTGGTCCACATGGCATTCTGTGCAGGAGTTAGCGCTGCAGCATCGTCAGGGAGGGTTCCGATATCGAGATCGGAGGGATGATCTGCAATGAGGAGGGTCCCGCCGCCGGACATCCGGTTCCCGTCAGCCCAGGTCCCGAAGAGATACGCACCCTGGAGTGCAGGCATCATACTGCCACGATACACCACACCACCGACAATGGTATTGCCAACATCGTGTCCCAGCTCGACCACCGGGCCGATCAGGGGTTCCCCCCGATAGCCGGTTGTCGGGCAGGATCCTGTGAGGGGCTGGAGGTTGTTCTGCGGGTTGAAGCAGTGGGTTCCCTCCCTGATATTCCAGCCGTAGTTGCCACCTCTGTACACGATATCGACCGATTCAAAGAGCTGTTGCCCGGCCGAGGCGATGAACATCTTGTGGCTGTCACCGGAATCGAAGGTTGCATATGCGGGATTCCTGAATCCATAGGCATAGATCTCCGGGAGATTCCTTGCATTCCCAAGGAAGGGATTATCGGGAGGGATAGCGTAGTGCTTCCCGGGGCTTGTGCTGTCGACATCGATCCGGATCACCTTGCCATGCAGAGTGGAGAGGTCCTGGCCATTTCCGATCAAAGGAGTATGACCCATACCGGTATCATCCGCCCGGCCTCCATCACCAAGAGGGAGGTAGAGATACCCGTCATCGGGGCCGAAAAGGAGGGTTCCTCCGTTATGATTCTGGTACGGTTTATCCAGCTGGAGCAGGACCGTTTCAGTCGTCACATCCACCTGGTTCGGATCACGAGCTGAGATCCGGAACTCGGAGAGGTGGTTGGTGCAACTCCAGGCCGGGTCCGCTCCCGGTCGAAGCGGGGCACTGTAATAGGCAAACACCCTGCCATTCGAGGCATACTCCGGGTGAAACACAATTGAGAGGAGGCCCCGCTCATCATAGGCGGGATCGATCGGTATCATCCGATCCCTGATATCAAGAAATGGCTGTTCGAGAACGGTGCCGTTCATGAAGAAGATCTTCACATACCCATTCTGATCCACGAGAAACAGCCTGCCGCTCCCATCATGCGACTCGGCAACCTGCATGGGGGCGGAAAAACCGCCCGCCACGAACTTCAGGCCAATCGGAACATCCGGAGTGTGCAGTTTCGTCTGCGAGGGATACGTTGAGAATGTCGCGGCTTCGGAAGAGTCCTGGTTGGTCAGATCGGCTCCTGGGGGTACGGGCGTCTCTGTCGGATTGGGGGTCGATGGGGGATCTGGCGGGGAGCTACACCCGGCCAGGAGTAGGAATCCAATGATTATCACAAGAGTCAATAGGATATGCGATCGGGGTGACATGCGTATGCATACTGTGCCCTGGTGAAAAGGGTATGGATTCTTTTCAATTGTTGTCTCATGCTCATTCCGGATAAACGAGAGAAAAGCACGCTCCTGGTAGGCATTTACGACAGCTACCGGTAAGAGGGGGTCCGGGAAGCATCCGAAACCCGGGAATCAGCCGAATTTCCAGGCTGTTCCCGGATCCATCCCTTGACTCTTTGCAATCGCCCCTCTGGGATACCCTGCCTTTCTACGCCAGGGATATGTCAGATCACTGTCCCGAAAAGGGCTACATGACCAGGAATTCACCCTTTCAGGATCCAAATCAGCCAAGCGCCTTCAGCGTCCTCTTTATCGTCTCTTCATCTTTTTTCAGGATATTTCGGAGATCCTGTCTGTCGGTTCCGGCGCCCTTCGTTCTCAAATCTGAAAGATACTCTTCGAGAATTTTCTTCAGCACCACTTTTTCTTCCTCGCTAAGACTGAGTTGAATCATATCTCGTTCCTCCTGATTCCGTATCTCGATACCTACCTGTTCATCACAGGGACTCTCCCCCCGCCAAACACCATCGTTGAAAGAACACCGGCATACTTGTCCAGGGTTTCGTGCCATCCGCTCCTCGCAAGGTCATTCTCCTCTCCGGGAGGGATCCCATTGTACTTCAGGGTCAATCGGGTCCTTCCTGCCTGTTCCCTGAAGGTGACCGAAAGAAGCCTCTCTCCAGGGATATCGGGGCTCATCCCATAATAGGTCGCCGGCACGATTGTCCCTTTCTCGTCAGCATAACTGTCCGTGCAGACAATGCGTTCCGGCCTGACCACCTCCCGGTAGGTCCCGGTGGTCCAGTAATCCTGCCCGCCGGGAGATCTCATGCAGTAGAGATAGGTCCCTCCCACCCTGAGATCGTTTCTGCAGAGGGGAGAGGTGTAGCCTTTCGGTCCCCACCATTGCATGATCAGGCCGGGCTCTGTCCATACTCTCCACGCGAGTTCACGCGGTGCATCATAGAGACGGGCGATCATGATCTCCCCCTCACAGCTGTCCAGACTGCATCCGGGAATCATGGTCTCTATCTTGTGGCCGGGTGCATTCACCTGGTATGATCGCGGGTTAGTAAGAAGATCGAACGCGTTGATCTTCTGTCCGACCAGGTCCTCATATGAGAAGAAGTCGTTCTTGTCGCTCCCTTCCTCGGTCCAGGACACCTGGATGCCGTTGGGGTATTTCTTGCTTGCGGTAATCTGCTGCATTGTCGCCCTTTCCTTTTCTGCAGTGAGGGGAGAGATGGTCAATCATAAAGAGGTATGGGGAATTTGCAGATTCTGAAACACCTGCGAGTGGCTCTCATCGTTTATGGTGGGGCCTGACTTCCATCCTCCTTCGAAGAGGTCGTGATTCGGGGCAAACCCTCTCTCCCACAGGAAAGACCCGAAAAGGATTAAAAATTGGCTACGATGCCGGATAAGAATACTCGTGGATTGGCAAAACCTCTCATTGCTCAAGGACCAGGATTGGGAATCACGGTGCATCTCCCTCCCGTACACCCGCAATGCCCGGCTCCACAGTCAATTGGCCCTTCGCAGACAGCGGTGCAGAGCTCGTTACAAGGTTCCTTGAACTGCTGGTTGATACAACCCGAAGGGTGACAACATTGTGCCGGCACACAGTCTGCATCATCAGTACATGCAGTGGGCTCCCCTCTTCCCATACACCCGGAGCAAAGGAGAAGAAGAACGACCAGCCCGATAACGATTCTCCCTCTTTGTGATCCCATGGACCAATACGTCCCTTAAAGATACCTCAGAATAGGCAAGAGATGATAAGGGATCACCTTCCGGAAAAGACAGCTGAGACAACGCGGTTTCTCCCTTTTCTTTCAAAAATTAGACAATCCCCAAACCATAATATCCAAGTAATGGGAGGAGATTCCCAGATGATCGATGTACTGACATGACAGAATTAAGGAAATCGCTCGGGCTCTGGACTGCTGCAGGCATTGGGATAGGGGCGATCATAGGCACCGGGATCTTTGTCCTGATCGGGGTTGCCGCAGGCCTCGCTGGACCCTCCGTAATTCTTTCGTTTCTTATAGCAGGATTTGTTGCGCTCCTGACCGGCCTGTCCGCAGCAGAACTCTCTTCTTTCATCACCGAAACGGGGGCGTCCTACATCTACACGGTAAAAGCCTTTGGTGCCTTTCCAGGGTTTGTCGTAGGATGGATGAAATCGTTTGATTATATCGTCGGGGCAAGTGCCGTCAGCCTCGGATTTGCTGCCTATCTGGCGTACTTTCTCGGCATCCCTCCCGCGACCGCAACCCTTGTCGCGATAGGGACCGTCTGGCCGCTCCTCCTCATGCTCCTGAACCTGAGGGGAATGCAGGAAGCATCATGGACCAACAATGCCCTCGTCGTCCTGAAAGTATCAGCGCTCGTTCTGTTCATCGTGGTCGGAGGGTATTATCTCATCCGTGGCGGTGATTTCTCCAATTACACTCCGTTCTTTCCGGAAGGGATCAAGGGGATGCTTTCGGGAGCGGCCATCATCTTCTTTGCCTTCATCGGCTTCAATACCGTCGCGATGGTAGCAGAAGAGGTGAAGGATCCCGAAAAGAATGTGCACCGTGCGATTCTCCTCTCGTTCGGCGTCTGTACCCTCCTCTACATCGGCGTTGCGATCGTTGCGGTAGGGCTCGTCGACTGGCAGACCCTCGGGCTGTCGAAAGCGCCACTCGAGCTGGCTCTCGGGGTGGCGACAACCAACCCGCTCTTCCTGAAGTTTGTTGCGATATCCGCTCTCTTTGCCACGACATCGGTGATCATATCTTCCATCATTGGTGGATCGAGGGCTCTCTTTGCCATGGCCCGCCAGGGAGTGCTGCCGGGGGTACTCTCTAAAGTCTCATCGAGGGGAATTCCTGTATGGGGCGTCGTCATATCGGGAGTCGTGATCAGCCTGATCGTCCTGTTCACCAGAGCCAACCTCACCTGGCTGGCCTCCATTTTCAACTTCGGCACCCTCCTGACCTTCTTTTTCATCAACGCAAGCCTCCTCCAACTCCGCCGGACGATGCCTGATGCCGATCGCAGGTTCAGCGTTCCCTTGTATCCCGCCACCCCGATTCTCGGCCTGTTGAGTTGTGTGACTCTCGCCTTCTTCCTGAACATCAATGCCATCATTGCAGGGGTGGGCTGGATAAGTGTTGGCGTCCTTGCGTATCTCCTGAACATGAGGCGTAAACCAACATGATCTTCGGCGGGATGTCCCGGGATATAGGGAATGCCACGCGAAAAGCCCCTTCTTCCCGGTTCATGACGGCATTTATGTTTTCTGCCCTGTCATGGTGCAGTCTTCACTCTTCAGACACATCGTTTATGAAGTTCCTGCAGGGATCATTGAAAAATCCCTCAGGATCACGATCCTGCGTCGACCTATGAATACTCGGGCATCCCTTCATTCTGGCCACTGCTGTTCCAAGGGTAACTCTCCTCTTCTTATTGGCAGGGAAACATCCACATCAACTCCCCCAGGGCAGGCTATGGTCTCTTAAAGGAGCCCGAGCTCCTTCATCGCTTTCTCTTCGTCCTGGTGGGCAATGAAGAGGATGATCTTTGGTTCGGGGCCGGTCTTCTGGACGAGATACGAGACATCAAATTCGATCAACCGCTCTCCCGTCTTCCGGAAGGTAACCCCCCAATGGACCTTTACCAGTGAGTACTCGTCACTTATCCTGCTCCCCTGCATCGACAGGATCCGTGCAGATGTCTGCCCGACTGACTTATAAAACTCGGCTGCCCGGCCTGCGAGCCTGATAAACTCAGCCTTGCTCTGTGCGATGCCGCCCTGCGGACCGGCTGAAATGGAGGTATCAGCAAAGAATTCGGCACTCCTTGCGACATCGAGCAGGGAAAAAGCATTCTCATACTCGGAGAAGAGGTGTGTTACCACCTCACCTTCAAGAAGCTCCTCTAATTTTCCAAGCATCATCTCCCAGTTCTTCTGCGAGTGGTCGCGGGATGCTTCTATCGGGTTGTTATCCTGGATGAGCAGGAGCAGAGTGAACGCCCCGTCTTCAGAGAGGGTGATGGTCACGGTATGGTACTGCTCAGGAACATCCGGGGGGACTGAAAGGGGACTGAAGTGGCTGTACTGCAGCAGACGTTCGGGTTCCATCCTGAGGATACGTCCCCGGTCCTCGTAGTGCCTCCCCTGCCATTCTCCCTTCCAGGTGATCGTGCTCCCCTCCTTCCATTCGGAGACGACATCGACACCGAACATGTACTGCCGGATGAACTCAGGATCGACCAGCGCTTTCCACCCTGCTCCTGGGAGCATAGATCCGGCCTTCTGCCTTCGCGACGAATGTCACCGGTCCCGGAGCCTCAGAACGATCAGATGGGACTGCCAATAGTGTTCTCGTGGCAGAGATGGTGTATGGATCTTAAGTTGTTTTTGGGTACATGCCACAAACAGCAGAATGCGCACCGCCCGGAACGAAGTGATCCTGTTTTGGTGAGGGTGTGTCATATCCTCCAATGCAAGGCTGGAATGAGTTTTCAGGGTGAAAGATGCCCCCGAATCCATGATATCCTGTATTTTCAGATTTTATAACGACAGGAAATACATATCAAGGGCGGAGTGTATGGGATTTCACCTTTCAGTAAAAAAACAGAAACGAAGGTGCTGCAATGAAAAAAACCATATCCCTCTCTTTGATCCTGCTTATCCTGCTGACCGTCCTTCTGGCCGGATGCACCACGCAACCGGCAGGGCCGGGGGGAACCCAGCCACCGACTCTGACTCCAACACCCACTACAACTCCAGTCATTACAACGACGGCTACCACAACAGTGGCAACGGTCGCTGCCAATCCACCCCGCGTGAGAATACTCTCTCCCGAAGATGTGGGGATCGCAGGCCCGACCAACTTCACTGTCACCGTCGCGGTCGAGAATTTCCAGCTCGTTGATGCCCTTGGAGGAGCCAATGTGCCGGGTGAAGGGCACATCCATTACTTCCTCGATGTGGACGCCCCCACCACTCCAGGGGTCCCTGCAATCCCCGCAACCGGACGGTATGCTCCCACCGCAAATACTACCTATACCTGGACCGAGGTTCCCGGGGGATACCACATTGTGGCGGTAGAGCTGGTGAATAATGATCACACACCCCTGATTCCCCCGGCAACCGATACCATCACCGTCATTGTCGGGCGTGAAGGGGCGGGAGGTGGAGGAGGAGGCGGGGGAGGATACTAGGCTCCTCTCCACTCTTTTCCCAATGGACATCTCTTCCGGGAGATAACCGGAATCCACGGATGATGACTAGCTGAAAAGGATATGGTGTACGGGGATGGGCTGAAAATCGCCCTTCGCCATAGTCGCGAAAGCTTGTCGAATGGATGACAGGGATATCCATCACTTACAGGAGAAATCCTGCCACTCCCCTGTGGCGATCTGGACAATCCCTGACCGCATGATGAATGAATGATTCTACAGAAACCCGGGTGAGTTTCGATGTGGACAGATACCTACTACACGCTCTTCAAATTCCTGGTCGGCGGCGGGATGGTGGTCGGGGTGACCTGGCTCTCCCGGTTTGTTGATCCGAGATACGGCGGTATCCTCATTGCCGCCCCGATCGTCACCACCCTGGCTTTCATCTTCACCTATGTCGAAAACGGATCCCGGACTACCCAGGAACTGGTGCTTGCCTCATTCTCGTTCATGATCCCTACCTTGCTGTTTGTACTCGCCCTCTTCCTCCTGATGAATCGGTATCCCTTTATTTCGAGCCTGGTCGCCGCATATCTGATCTGGCTCACCGGGACGCTGGTCCTGAGCTATTGGATCTTCTGACCTTCCCCCCGCTGCGACTCCGATCGATTATGAAATCCCCTACAGAGCTCTCACCGGAAAAGACAGGGGCAAACCAGGGAATTACCAAAGGGATACAACGAGAACCAACGTTGACATATCCTCACCATTAAAAGGATTAACGAGAATGGTCTGTTCAGGGTAACTCAATGTTCTCGGGGGTACGTTTCAAAATTTGAAACATGGCATTCCTTTATTAATCTCTAAAAGGTTTAACGTTCACAATACCGTTGATTCTATCGGTGCTGGGGGATCTCTTGATAAGAAGCATTGTTCCCTCGTAAATACCGTTCACGAAGGTTCGCAGATGAGAAGAAAGGGAAGAACGCAAACGGTACCAGCTAGCGGGAATTTCAGGGCGTCTCAACCTCCTGGTGACGAAAACAAACCAGATGCTGAAGGAAAAGAAGCCACAGGTGCTCGTTCAGGACAAGGAAATGTGAGGGAACCACTGGAGGAGAACGAGTCCCTCCTGCGGAATTTCTTCGATTCGTCAGGTGTCATGCGGGGAATCGTAGAGGTGGTAGCTGATGACGAATTGAAGCATATTACCTGTAATGCGGCAGCTGCTGCCCTTATCGGTCTCACACCAGATGCGATGAAGAACAAACGCAGCTCCGAATTGGGGCAGCCACCCGATGTTATACAGATGTGGATCGGACACTTCACCGGTAGTATGATCAGCGGGAGACCCGTGACGTTTGAATACCGGCATGATCGTGGCGGAGAAGAAGTCTGGCTCCTCAACACGGTCAGTTACCTTGGGACCTATTCCTCAGGTTTTCCCCGGTTCGCGTATGTAATTTTCGACAATACAAAAAATAAACAGACCGCGAGAGCACTTGAAGAGAGTCAGAAGAGATACCAGGCACTGACAGAGACCAACGTTGACTTTATCTGGGAGATGGATTCAGAGGGGAGGTATACCTATTGCAGTCCCCAGATGGAGAGGTTGTGGGGGATCAAGCCCGATGAGATGATAGGCAGAACTCCGTTCGACCGGATGCCTTCCGAAGAGAGAGATCGATTGAAAGAGGCCTTTTTGGGAATTATGAAGGTCCCCCAGCGGTTTGAAGGATTGGAATCCACCGCTCTCGATGGGCATGGTAAACCTATCTTTATTGAAACGAGCGGGGTTCCTTTCTTCGATGACAAGGGCATCCTGCTTGGGTACCGGGGGGTCACGCGGGATATTACGGATCGGCAACGGGTGCAGGATGCCCTTGTAGAAGTGAATGAAAACCTGGAGGCTATCGTTCAGAAGCGGACTGAAGAACTTTCCGACGCTCTCAGGTCGGCAGATCACGAACGGCAGCAGCTCTACGATCTGCTTGAGAAACTCCCCGTCTACGTCTGTCTTCTCGATGAAGAGTACCGTATCTCGTTTGCAAACCGGACGTTCCGTGAGACGTTCGTGGATCCCGGAAATCAACGATGTTATGAATCCCTCTTCAACCGGACCGAACCCTGCGAGCATTGCGAGACCTTTACTGTCCTGAGAACCCGGGAACCTCACCAGGGGCTCTGGACCGGCCCGAACGGCAGGGATTATGAGATTCACGACATCCCCCTGAAGGATGCGGACGGATCGGTGAGGATCCTTGAGATGGGCATCGATATCACCGATCGGAAGAAGGCAGAGGAGGAGAATGCGATCCTCGCATCGATCGTCGCACATTCCGATGATGCTATCATTGGAAAATCCCTTGATGGCACAATTATGAGCTGGAATGCCGGTGCAGAGAGGATCTATGGGTATTCAGCCAGGGAGATGACCGGTCAGCATATATCGGTCCTCATGCCCCCCGGGATAACCGATGAGTTTGGGTACCTCCTTGATAAGATCCGGACAGGAGAGACGGTGCTCCACTATGACACGACCAGGGTGAGGAAGGACGGGACACAGATACAGGTTTCACTCGTGATTTCGCCAATCATGGACAGCAAGGGGACCCTGATCGGCGCATCCACCATCGCACACGATATCACTGAACGGAAGAAGGCTGAAGAGGCGATCGGGAAGGCGTATGCTTACAACCGGAGCCTGATCGAGGCGAGCCTCGATCCGCTTGTCACAATCAGCCCGGACGGAACGATCAGTGACGTCAATGAGGCAACCATCCGGATCACTGGCTGTTCCCGGGAAGAGCTGATCGGGACCGACTTCTCCGATTACTTCACCAACCCATCACTCGCAGAGACAGGCTATCAGAAGGTCTTTCGTGAAGGGTCCGTAACGGACTATGAACTCGAGATACGGCACAGGGACGGCCATAGTACTCCTGTCCTGTACAATGCCGCGGTCTACCGTGATATATCGGGGAACGTCACAGGGGTCTT
>JAKLGZ010000179.1 GCA_022710385.1 Methanoregula sp. | reverse complement strand
TGATCAGCTGAACAATACCAACAACTGCATTCACAAGAAGCATATATTCACCTCGTAAGGCTGTACAACTATTCACGGTCGCATTGATAAATATATCGGCAATTTGCGGAATAAACGAGAAATCAGGTCGGAATTGCCGTAAATACCCTGTTTCTGTGAAGATCGATGCCGGGGCCTTCCATGAACGGATCCCTGGTAAAAAAATGCGGAAACGAGGAGAAAGCGGCTCAATAAGAAAAGGAGATCAACGGGACCGGCGAGACCTGATCTTTTTATTGATTTTGGGAAAAAGAATGCTGCGGGTGGGTTACGATCCCACGATCTCCAGATCTCTCAGGCCGAACGAGAACAACTGTCCCGTTCCAAAACATATGAGTCTGGCGCCCTGACCAGCTAGGCCACCGCAGCGCGCAAATATGCAGAATAACAAGGAGGTAAAAACTATTAAACGTTCTGTTCGCCCTTTCCGACGAACATATCAGTTCTGTTTTCCCTGAATGTACGTATTGAGCGCCGCCGTGATTGCGGCGACTTTCTTCTCCTTCCCGAAGGAGCCGGCGAGGGTCTGCATCCGGATCTCCTCATCGCGCTGGTACCGTTCGAGCGTCTTTGCGATATGTTCTTCCTGCAGGAAAT
>JAKLGZ010000178.1 GCA_022710385.1 Methanoregula sp. | reverse complement strand
TGTGGTTGCGATCGTATATCAGAGAGCAATGCAGTACTAATCTGAAACACACGGGGGGCCCGGGATTTCAGGTCCATCCTCATCAGAGCATGCGTGGGTAATCCAAGGGGATGGAGGGCGTCCTCACCTCCTTATTCACGAACCGGGCATAACTCTCCGGTTACTGATAATGGATACAAAAAAAAGAATGGACCCGGTGCCCGTCAAATCGCGATGGCTCTGCCCTTCGGACCCGGCATGACCTGACGGTCAGGCAGGAAAGATACAAAAAAAAGAATGGACTCGACGGGATTTGAACCCGTGGCCTTCACGTTGCAAACGTGACGATCTACCCCTGATCTACGAGCCCTCTGATGTTTTTTGCGGTATACTGTTTTTCAGCGGATTCCATATAGTTGTTACTGATCATGACTCCGTAAGGCAGATGAAGGACGAAGACCAACTATTTCGTGAACCATTATGCCAAAGCTGATCATAGAACCCAAAAAGGCAAAGGACGGGCAGATCGAGTTCATCGTGAACTACCATGATCCCAAGAGTGACAACTCGTTCACCATCACGACAACAAACGATCTGAACGAAGCTCTCGACAAGCTGAAGTCCACGCTCTTAAGCGAAGTTGAACTGATGCGGCAGAAAAAGTGATGGCCTCGGA
>JAKLGZ010000177.1 GCA_022710385.1 Methanoregula sp. | reverse complement strand
GGATCGTCCTGGAGGCCAAGGACATCGGAATCAAGGACACCCTGCTGCAGGAAGTGCAGTTCACCGCCGGGGAGAAGGTGGCGTTCCACTTCCACCAGGTCACCCGCGAGATATTCTATTGCCTGGCGGGGCCGGCGCCCTTTGTCATGAACGGGCAGCCGGTAGTGATGAACGAAGGCGACTGCCTCATCTGCGAGCCGGGCGACGTGCACGGGAACCCGGTCATCGAGAAGGACTTCCGCATACTGGTGCTGAAGGTGGGGTTCAAGGAGCACGACACGGTGTGGCTGGACGGTTGATCCGAAGGGGTCAAGCGATCGAAGGGCGGGCGGATGGAGCCACTAGGGAGATTTGAACTCCCGGCCTGCTGATTACAAGTCAGCCGCTCTACCAGCTGAGCTATAGTGGCCTGCCATCTGGAACGTCATTCCGGATATAACCGTTTTTATCAACGGTCCAAGGTCCGCCAGGCCCCTTCCGATTAATAACGATTAAATAAATTCGTGTTATCATAGCGCGAGGTGCGCCCTTGGACGCTAATCTCGACGACAAGCTGGAAAAAAGAGTGCTGATGGACCTGACCGCCAACCCGGCTCCATTGGGGCTTCTGGGTTTCGGCATGACCACCGTGATGCTCAATCTACATAATGCTGATCTCATCCCCTTGAGCGGGGTCATTCTG
>JAKLGZ010000176.1 GCA_022710385.1 Methanoregula sp. | reverse complement strand
GATGTCGCCCCACGCATGGGCGGCGTCATCAAGGTCGATGGCCCGGTGGAGCTCGACGATGTCTGGCTTGATCTTGAGTTTCTCCAGGAGCTTGACCGGGTTCTGGACGTTCAGCATGTCGATGATGGAGTATATCCCCACTTTCTTGGCTTCGGAAATCGCCTTCTCAATCGTGGAGATGGGCGCAAGGCCTGAGACGACGACGGCGTCGGCAGAGGCATCGGCGGCCATCCGGGCTTCGAGGTTCCCGGTGTCCAGGATCTTCATATCGGCGATGATGAACGCGTTGGGCCGGAGCTTCCGGAGCTCGTTGATGACACCGAGGCCGAACTTCTTGACGAGCGGGGTCCCTGCCTCGATCAGCACGTGGTCATTGGCCGGCACCTGCGAGAGGACGGCTGCAACCTTGCTCATGTCCACGAGGTCGACGGCGACCTGCAGGTAAGGCGGGTCCCAGAGGCGCTGGACCTTGAATCCCATGATGACATGGGGTGCACGGTCCTTCTCGAAGGTGAGCGTCTTGACATCCGGGAACTTCTCGAACGCACGGTTGATGGCAAGCTTAGTTGAACCGTAGTTGTACCGGTAGATCCGGTTGTAGTCTTTCGCGTCCGGGTGGAGGAATGCAGAGCAGAGGATCACGACGTTCTCGACATCGACCTTGGCACGCTCGAACACGCCTTCCTCGACACAGTCCGCGACCGCCTTTGCGACCGCAGCCTGCACCGGGCCGA
>JAKLGZ010000175.1 GCA_022710385.1 Methanoregula sp. | reverse complement strand
GGAGAGCCATTGGTGGTCATCGAGGGCGCCTGGGGACTGGGCGAGTCGGTGGTAAGCGGCAGCGTCTCTCCCGACAATTTTGTGGTGGACAGAAAGACAAAGAAAATCCTGAGCAAATATATCGCCACTAAAGAGACCATGATCATACGCGATCCCAAGACCCAAAAGACGGTTACAATCAAGGTCCCGGCCAAGAAGAAGGAGGCTGTTGTCCTTGCGGACAAAGAGGCCATTGAGCTGGCCAATTATGCCGAGATTCTGGAGAAGCACTATGGGATACCCCAGGACATAGAGTGGGGGGTGGAAAAAGGAAAGATCTACATCCTCCAGTCCCGGCCCATAACCACCATAGGCAATGCCAAAAAAGCCGAAGCCTCATCTTCCGAGGCCAGCGGAAAGGTGCTTCTCACCGGCCTGGGAGCCGCTCCGGGTGTGGCCACGGGATTAGTGCGCCTCATATCCAGCGGCAGAGACCTGGACAAGGTCAAGCAGGGAGACATCATGGTCACCAAGATGACCATGCCGGATATGGTGCCGGGAATGAAGCGGGCCGGAGCCATAGTCACAGATGAGGGTGGCATGGCCTGCCACGCTGCCATAGTCAGCCGGGAGCTGGGCTGCCCGGCGGTGGTGGGAACCAAGAAGGCCACCACGACATTAAAAGAGGGCATGGAGATCACTGTGGATGGAGGCAAGGGCACGGTGTACGAGGGCCGGGTCGCTCTGGCGGCTCCGGCCAGGTCAGCCGCCACAGCGGCCGGCCCAGTCG
>JAKLGZ010000174.1 GCA_022710385.1 Methanoregula sp. | reverse complement strand
TCTCAGGGGGGACTTCCTTCCCCAGGCGCTTCTGTAAGGTGCCGTGGGCGAGGTCGTGGCCAACGATAATGGTCCTGCGGATGTCGTCCCACATCTGCTGCATGGCAGCGTTGTTGACGAAGTGCAGGTCATCGCCTTCCACGAAGACACCGGTGGTGCTGACCTCGTACGAGACGAGCTGGCGCTGGCCGAGCGGGATACCGCCGCAGTGGCACCGCTTGGGGTCGTACATGGAGATGCCGCGGTCCATCTCGGCCTTCTTGCCGGCCTTGAGGAACTCCATCTTACGGGGGGACTGCTCGAGACCCTTGCGCTCGAAGACAGTGGACATTGCCTGCGGGTCTTCCGCGAACTTTGTCTTCATTGCCTTCAGGAAGAGCTTCTGGGTTCTCTCGATCTTTGCTGATTTTGCCATGTTCAGGCCTCCTTGGGCATGACGCCATATTTGGTTCTCAGTTCATGGATGCGCTGGATGTACTCAACGGCTTCGGGGTCATCCCGGAATCCGGTGCCTACCATTGAGTGGTACATGGTGGTGTTTGCCTTGAGCCACTTTGCATCCTGTGCCTTGCCGACCTTGACTTCGGTGTCCAGCGGGACGCCGACCTGGTCCTTGACATACTTGATCTGGCCGGACTTCTTGTCGATGACAAAACGGGCGAGCATGTCGAACATCATGCCGTTCTCGTCGAGACGGAGTGAGTGGCCGTGCACAGTTGCACCACGGACACCGGTGAGTGCGGGGTCGAAGAGCTCGGTGTTGACGAGATCCTTGGCGTATTTCTCAAGGTCTCTCTCACGGCACTCGATGATCTGACGGCCGGAAAGGGTACCGGGGTCGATGCCACGGAAGCGGTATGCCTCGAGGTAGGACCTCAGGTAGGGCTGGCAGGGTGCGTTGTACATCGAGTCAGCGAA
>JAKLGZ010000173.1 GCA_022710385.1 Methanoregula sp. | reverse complement strand
CCGGAACCGGATTTTTTTTAATAATTGACAGTAAATACTGGACTGGGGTTGTCTGCCGGTGTCCACGGGTATCCCGTGGATTTCCGATGATATGATATGTCTGGATCCAGGAAGAGACGAGAAGAGGACCGTTCTGATTCTGCTGCCGGACCACCGGGTTCTCCTCCATCGGGCGACCTGAAGGCCGAGAACGAAGCGCTCAAAAAGGAGATTACTGCCCTCAAAGAACGCCTGGCAGAGCGGGAACGATGCGAAGCCTCCCTCAAAGAGTGTGATGAGAAGTACCGGATCCTCTTCCAGAGCCTTGATGACGGCATCGTGATCAACGACAGTGGGGGAGTCATCACCGAATGGAATCCTGCCATGGAAGGGATCTTTGGGATTACGAAAGAACAGGCGGTAGGGCACACCATCCCTGAAATCTCATCGCTCTGCACTCCTTGTGACACCAGGAGCAGGGGTGAGGAGGACTGGGTCCGTTCTGTGATCGATCGGATGGATCGGCAGGTATCTTCCCAGCCACGCTTCCCCTTTGTCGAGATTCCGATAATGAGACCTGATGGCACCTTCCGGATCATCGAAGCGAGGAACTTCAGTTTCAAGGTCCGGGGAGATACCTTCGATGGGAGGATCGTCAGGGACATCACCGGGAGGAAAAAAGCAGAAGAGCTCTCCCGCGAGAACAAGGAAGAATTGAACAACCTGATCGAATCATCGGGCGATGCGATTCTCCTGACCGATGAGGAGGGCCGCATTACCAAGTTCAATAAGGCTCAGGAGCGACTCACCGGGCTTACCGCAGATCAAGTACTGGGGCTGCCTGCATGGGAGTTCCAGGCATCGAGGTCGAGCCCGAAAGGACCTGGCCTTGATCCCCTGACCTGGTACAAGGAGATCTGGGACCGCCTCCTGCATGATG
>JAKLGZ010000172.1 GCA_022710385.1 Methanoregula sp. | reverse complement strand
CAATGAGTGAAACGTTACAGCGAGAGAGAGATTCCGATAGCTGCCGGATCCTTGTCCTTGCATCCCTCACCTATCTCATCTGGGTGATCGTCACCTATCTCCTTGAGGGGAGGATCCTGACCCTACTCCGGCCTGAAGCTGTTATCGACCGGACAACCTACACCCTCATTGCAAACATCCTCATCGGCATCATTCTTGCTCTTATGGTGATCAGAAAGGCCGAGAGAACACGACTCATCTCCCTCGAATCAGCCGGATTCAGACCCCTGAAGCGTACAATTATCGCGGTAATCATCGCATTTCTGGCTGGACTAGCCATACTGCTGATCCAGCATCACGGAGCACCCAACCTTGTTGTGCTTCTCAATGTATATGCCCAGGTGCTGACAGTGACCATTGCAGAGGTTGTCATGTGCTGGGGCATGATCGGATCGATCACAGAGGGAACTCTTTTAAAAAAAGGGAGGATAATCGCCATTGCGGGCGGAATACTCATTGCAAGTGTCCTTTTTGGGCTGTACCATATCGGACACAGCCCTCCCTTCAACCAGGCAGGAATGATCCTGCTTCTTTCTTTCATCGGAGTAGTGACTAGCCTCGTCTATTTCGTCGGGCGGGATATCTATGCCACCATCGCATTCCATAACTTCCTTGGTTGCATTGGCGTTATCCAGGCACTCGAGGCAGCCGGATCCCTTCCACTCTATGAAAAACCCCTGCTCCCCGTTTTAGGGATGGCGACTATGTCAGTTGCAGTCTTTATCGCCATTGACTTCCGGTTCATCAGGCAAGGTTCTCAACATGCCTGAGCATGAACCGGATTCTATCGTGTTCAGATCTATGGTTTCCTAAAGTAGGAGATTTAAGCGGATCTCGTTCTTGAGGCCATCGAGGAGAACCTTTCCCATAGGACAATCCGTGCAGGGAAAGGTACTTAATTCCGATGGGATATCCCATCAGTAATGCCAGAAGGTCCCTGCTTCAACCAGGTCTGGTCTGAGGTTCTGCTGAAAAGCGTGACACCACGCCGGGCATACAACCGGGTGAAGAAGGAATG
>JAKLGZ010000171.1 GCA_022710385.1 Methanoregula sp. | reverse complement strand
CGTTGTTACGGAAACGACCGCATCTTCCTCCGATCCTCTTGCTAACCCGACGGTCATCGCGGCAGGGATCGGTATCATCACGGCAGGTATCGGGGCATACGCCACGATCTACACGCACAAGGGCAAGAAAGAGTAATCGTTTTTTAAGGCGACGGGGGGGGGGAAGAACCCGGACAGCAACAACTATATCCCCCGCGCCAAAACATTATAATCCAAACCTCCGGGCTCGTAGATCAGGGGTAGATCGTTACGTTCGCAACGTAAAGGCCGCGGGTTCAAATCCCGCCGGGTCCATCCGTTCTTTTCTTCCCGACAGAAACAATCCCGTCTTCCAGGAAGACCGGCGTATAAAAAGGATGAGATTACTTTTTCTGCTGCATTGCAGCCACTTCGCTCTCGAGCGTCGCTTTCAGTTTTCCGACCGCCTCTTCAAGGTCGTTCGTCGTCGTAATGGTGAACGAGTTGTCGCTCTTCTTGTCATGATAGTTGACGACAAATTCAATCCCGTCTTTTCCTTTCTTTGGTTCAATGATCAGTTGCGCCATAACTCAGCACCAGTACTGGTCGTTTTCCCCACATCTTCTTTTCTTCCTGCGGATCAGCAACAACTATATGGCATCCGCGAAAAAATAGTATGCCACAACAGAGGGCTCGTAGATCAGGGGTAGATCGTCACGTTTGCAACGTGAAGGCCACGGGTTCGAATCCCGTCGAGTCCATCGTTTTTCTGATCGTTATTGATGACCGCAGGGTCACCCGCGGGTTCGAAGGCCGGGAGGCTGGTCAAAGCCAGGGGATGATAAGAACCTGACAGGATTCTTCGACTTCCGAAGTGGTTCATCAGAACCATGAGGAGGAGAAGAACCTGACAGGGTTCTTCGACTGCGGCCAGCCCTCGCGATTTGACGGGTAAACAATCACGCCGGGTCCATCGTTTTTCTGACAATCTGCTGCTGAAAGAAGGGGGTCATCCGGGTCCGGAGAACGTGCTTTTCGCCGGACCGCAGCACAACGTAAAAAACGCCAGGGTTCCCCAATCCTGATGCCGGGATTGCCGCACTGAATGCAGGCAGGGACCAGGACTTTT
>JAKLGZ010000170.1 GCA_022710385.1 Methanoregula sp. | reverse complement strand
CGACAGCTTGTCCATGACTATGAACGTGCCGAGCTGGTCTGCCAGAACTGTGGTCTTGTCATCGATGAGGATTTCATAGACCGCGGCCCGGAATGGCGTGCATTTGACCATGATCAGAGGATGAAACGCTCAAGGGTCGGCGCTCCGATGACATTCACCATCCACGACAAGGGGCTTTCCACGATGATTGACTGGAGAAACCGTGACTCGTATGGACGGGCCATCTCAAGCAAGAACCGCGCCCAGCTCTACCGACTGAGAAAATGGCAGCGCCGTATCCGCGTCAGCAACGCTACGGAAAGGAACCTAGCATTCGCGCTTTCCGAACTTGACCGGATGGCGTCTGCACTCGGTTTACCACGCAACGTCAGGGAAACCGCAGCGGTTGTCTACCGTGATGCCGTGGATAAAAACCTCATCCGTGGAAGGAGCATTGAAGGGGTTGCCGCTGCGGCATTGTATGCGGCATGCAGGCAGTGCAATGTTCCCCGGACTCTTGATGAGATAGCAGAGGTCTCCCGTGTATCACGAAAAGAGATCGGGCGGACCTACCGGTTCATATCAAGGGAACTCGGGCTCAAACTCCTTCCAACATCTCCGATAGACTATGTTCCGCGGTTCTGCTCTGGACTTAATCTGAAAGGAGAGGTTCAGAGCCGGGCGGTGGAGATCCTCCGCCAGGCTGGAGAACGGGAGCTCACCAGTGGGAGGGGGCCCACGGGTGTTGCCGCTGCGGCAATTTATATCTCATCCATTCTCGGCGGTGAACGGAGAACCCAGCGTGAGGTAGCGGAAGTTGCCGGCGTGACTGAAGTCACCATCCGTAACAGATACAAGGAACTTGCTGAGAAACTCGATATCGAGATTATTCTCTGAACCTCCTTTTTCTCTGTTCTTTACCATAGTTATTCCAAATGAGTTCCTCCGTCCCGTCGTAAAGGTATTATTGATGTATTTCATCGCGGAACCAAACAACTATATCCAAATGACTGAAAAATTAGTTACCGCATAAGGGCTTGTAGATCAGGGGTAGATCGTTACGTTCGCAACGTAAAGGCCGCGGGTTCGAATCCCGCCAAGTCCATGCGTTCCTGTTCACTT
>JAKLGZ010000017.1 GCA_022710385.1 Methanoregula sp. | reverse complement strand
TCCTGTACAATGCCGCGGTCTACCGTGATATATCGGGGAACGTCACAGGGGTCTTCGCAGCAGCCCGCGACATCACTAAGCGGAAAAAGGCAGAAGAGGCGACCGAGAGGGCGAATGCCTACAACCGGAGCCTGATCGAAGCGAGCCTCGATCCGCTTGTCACTATCAGCCCGGATGGAACGATCAGTGATGCCAATGCAGCAACCATCCGGATCACCGGCTGTTCCCGGGAAGAGCTGATCGGGACCGACTTCTCCGACTACTTCACCAACCCGGCAATGGCACAGGCAGGATACGAGAAGGTCTTCCGTGAACAGTCCGTAACGGACTATGAACTCGAGATACGGCACAGGGACGGCCATAGTACTCCCGTCCTGTACAATGCCGCGGTCTACCGTGATATATCGGGGGACGTCACAGGGGTCTTCGCAGCAGCCCGCGACATCACTGAGCGGAAGAACGCCGAAGATGCCATCAGGAAAGCCCACAATCTTCTCGAAGAGCGGGTGGAAGAGCGGACGTTAGAGCTGGCTCTGGCCAATGTCAGGCTCCAGGATGAGATAGGTCAGCGGCGATTTGCAGAATCAATGGTGAAAAATACCCTGTCTGAACTGTATGCAGCCCTCGAATCGACGGCCGATGGGATCTATGTCATCGACCGGGAAGGAAAGATTGTCCGCTATAACCAGAATTTTGCCACCATGTGGGACATTCCCGAAACACTGTTGCTCTCGGGAGATGACCGGCAGGTTTCCGGGTACCTTGAAAACCAGGTAAAAAAACCCGGATTCTTTATCGGCGATGATGGTCATCATGGCAATAACTATGATTGCGAGACCTACGATATGCTGGAACTCAAAGACGGCAGAATCTTCGAACGGTACTCAAAACCCCAGAAAATGGATACAACCATCATCGGGAGAGTCCAGAGCTACCGGGACGTTACTGACCGGAGGCGTGCTGAGGAGAGGCTGCTTGCATCCCTCCAGGAGAAGGAGACCCTGATCCGTGAGATTCACCACCGGGTCAAGAACAACCTCCAGATCATCTCAGGTCTCCTGGACATGACACGGATGCGGACATCCGACTTTACAACGAACAGCATCCTGACCGACATGATGATGAAGATCAAGACGATGGCACAGATCCATACCCGCCTGTATGAGAGCAAACAGTTTGATAAGATCAACATGGGAAGCCAGATCCGGGACCAGGTTGTGGACTTGTCAAACATCTATGGCCGTTTGGGGGCTGATATTCAGAGTGAGGTTGCAACCGAGGATATCTTTCTGCCGGTCGATCAGGCTATTCCCTGTGCACTCGTTGTGAACGAGATCCTCTCCAACGCATTTAAGCATGCGTTCAGGGGGAAAAAACAGGGCATGCTGGACGTGTCTGCCAGGCAGGTGGACGGCCATATTCACATCGTTGTCCGGGACGACGGTATCGGAATCCCTGATGACCTGGATGTCTACCGGACTACAAGCCTTGGCCTCAAACTCATCAGGAGCCTTGTGAAACAGCTGAATGGATCAGTGACGATTATGAGCAGTCATGGGACCGAAGTGACGGTGGAATTCCCGCTTCGGACAGGAGGTGCCTGACCATGTCAAACATACTTGTGGTAGATGATGAAGCAATTATAGCAATGCAGCTGGAAGAGCGTCTGAATGCAATGGGGTACACCGTTGCAGGGATCGCCGCATCCGGTGAGGATGCGATCGAGAAAGCACGAGATCTGCACCCGGATCTGGTACTGATGGACATTGTAATGCCAGGGAGGCTGAACGGGATTGAAGCGGCAAAAATCATCGCCGACGAGATGAATATTCCTGTCGTCTTCGTCACCTCGTTTGCCGATGATGCCACGATCGCGAAGGCAAAACTCGTCGGACCATACGGGTACATCGTGAAACCCTTCAATGAACTGGAGATCAAGGCCGGGATCGAGGTCGCACTCTTTCGCAAATCGTCCGAGCAGGACCTCCGGAAGGCTACCACCGTTCCAGGAACAGAACACGTTTCCAAAGAGGGGATGGAGGCAGGGGCAGAGTATATCGACCTTCCGGAGATTAAAACCCTGCTCCTGAGGGATATTTTCACCGATATTTTCCTCTTCCTTTATGCGGATCCGGCCATGAGAGAGCCGATATTCAAGTTTGCCATCGAGGCTGGACTGAAGAGAGGAGGACGCAACTTCTTTGCGTACCACCATTCCGTCCTGCAGAAATATTTTTTAAAGGAGATCCAGAACGGCGATTTGTACATGAAACGGGTAAAGAAAGGCGAGGCATTTCTGTTGCCAAAAATTCTGGAACGGTGTTCGGCCTCGCTGCCCAGGGATCCGTCGAACGGTTCACTCCAGATCCTTCTGGATTTTTCTGATATTGACGAGTTTTCCGATATCCTTGCCATCAAAGATCTCATCCTGAAACAGAAGAGCCAGGGGGCACCTGTGTCAGGCATTATCGCACTGGATATGGCTGATATCGATCACCACAAAATAAAACAGATCTCAGAGGGGATGGGAAAGATCATCATTTCTACGGGAAAGGATACCACTCTCTCCTTCGCCCACCAAACCTATCCAACCGAATCGGTTACGGTGGTCCCCCAGGCTACCATCGATGATGTGGTGAAGAAATCACTGGAACCGGTCGTTCTCTCCCTCCTTGGAAAACCTGTCTCCGGATACGATATCGTCCATGAAATTCACAACCGGTACCATGTTCTGATCCCCCAGGCCAGGATTTACACGTATCTTTACGATCTCGAAAAGAAAGGATATCTCACGATGAAGACCTCAGGAAAATCCAAGCTCTACTCTCCCACCGAAGCAGGAAGAAAATACATCGACAACCGCCTGAACGAATTCAAGTATGTATTCAGGCACATTCTGGGGGAGGGTGCTGCCGTACTTATACCTCCGGAGCAAAAATAACTTTTTCCCGCCAGTTCTGTCGATGAAATCCAAAATCAGTGCAATTCTTTTCCACGAGTCAGGATTCCATCTTTCCTCTGATGCGATGGAGAGAAGGTTTTCATAATTTGAAACAATTTTCGAAAAAACTGCCAATCTTTATCTTGATGCCGGGAATAGAGAGCTTTGTGGGAGTGATTCCCACAGCAAAGCAATGCCATGTCCAATACCCGAGAGAAAAGCCTCATCGGAACCAGATTCGAAGTCTACCCCTCCCTCCCTGCACCAGCACCAGCACCAGCACCAAGGTATCACACACCAAAGACTCCAACCGAGATATCATGCTCTCCCGAGGATACCGTATATCGGAGAAAACCCCGCCTGGACAGAAATAAATCCCCCTACATTTCTCCGGATCCCACATCCAATGGCGGGCAGGATACAGTAAATTTGAGGAAGAGATCGGATTTTTTTTGTTACAAAGAATACGGTATAGATTTCAGCCGAGGAATGCCTTATGACCAGAGACCCTGATGGCATCCCTCCTGGTTGTGCCGTTTTGGATCCTCCTGTTCAGATAACCGAAGAGAGCAGGCGTATTCGGGTTATTGTCGGCCTTCCTGGCGTAGCCGAGGAACAGATCCGGATCGATCACAGGGAGAAGAATCTGGTTGTAACCATCCATGATGGAGGAACCGTACTCAAAAAAGAGATAGTCATCCCTCCAGCTGAACGAATAGTTAAGAGAAGATTCTTTGATGGAGTCCTTGAGATCTCTCTCGAGAAATCGAGATTGGGATCAAGGAATGAGGACCGATGAAACTGGGGTTACATTCCATCGTGACCTCATATTTTGTCAATATTAAAAAGAACGATATCTCTAAATCCCAGCTGATCGTTGCCGTTCAAATTCTCGCACCCTCTATCACGGCCAGGATCGAGAGGCAGTGTAGACTCCCCGGCATCGGCGGAACTTGCTGGACTGATCTCAATCTGCGATTATGGTAATGATGGCATTTCCACTAACATCAACGGTCGCCAATGCCGTGATAATTAGCAGACGTATTGCGAACAAGAGCCGTAATGTGGGTATTTTTACTACACGAATTCTTTCTCATGATTAATCTGATGGTAAAATCTTCCTTATTGAATGAGATATTCAGATCGATCCCTTAAAAAATTGATCAAGCAACCCACCCCCTACACGAAGGTAGCTGGACATGGTGTTGCCTGAACAAAGTTCAAATTGTCGTTTGCCTGGCTCAGCGCATCCAGGAGGGCTCCCATCTGAACCAGATCAGGAGTTGCAGCGCCGAGTGCTGTATTCGCTTCTGCCATTACGGCATTCACCGTTGCGAATCCGCCTGCGTTCGCACTCATCGTGCCGGGTGCGTAGATGAACGCAGTACCGTCAACAGTTCCCTCTTTTTCACTGTAAACGTTCAGATCCATCATTGCTAGCTGGGCGGACAGCTTGTATGGCATAACTGATGTTCCTGATGAACGAATCAGGAATTCCCTGACTTCCAAGGCACCTTTGGGGAACGGTAGGAAGTCTTTTGAATTTCCATCGGGACCGACCAGGTTGAGTGCATTCAATCTGTCGATATCGGCCTGTTTGATGATTGAACGGGCATTCTTGGACGTCCAGAACGTTATGTTGTTCGCTGCATCTGGTCCGAGGCAGACGTTTCCGAACATGACCGTTGTATCCAGATTGAGTGTCACCTCAACGGTCGTCGGAGTCGTATTCTGCCAGTTTGGTTCAACCGGCATGGCTTCAACAACCGTATGGGTTGTCAATGACGGGAAGTTGGTGGATACAGGGGTGGTATATGGATCAGCATCAATGGTGACACTCCATCCTGGGATCTCCACTTCACCGACATTCATGACTCCATCCGTATTGGCATCATAGAATTTGGTGACGTTCAGGAATGGCAGGACTTCGTACGGCCTCATCATCTCGTTGTCTTCGTGCTCAAGGATGTGGCAGTGCCAGACGAACAACCCGGGTAGGTCGAATTTGGCCTTGACCCTCGTCAACTGACCGGGGTAGACAATGACCGTGTCCTTGTAACCGCTCTCCCATGTCTCAGGCGGGTATATTGTCCCAATGACACCTCCAAACATATCAGTAAATACCTCCCGGTTGACCACCTGGAACTGGACCTGGTGGATGTGGATCGGGTGGGCATCCATGGTGAAATCGAAGATCTCCCATACTTCCGTATCCCCGCTTCTGACCGATTCGGTGATGGGATCCATCCACATCATATGCATTCCCATCAGCATGCCGGTGGTGGGATCGGTCATCACGGTGCCAAGCATTGCAGCCTGGGGACCTACTCCTGGCAGGACCGCCGAATCCAGCTCATTCAGGGAGACTTGTCTGACATTGTTTTCCGGGCCGAGGACTGCCATCGGCGGTAGCACAATCGACCCAGCTGGGATGCTCGGATCAGCGGGAGCAGGGGAAGTCACCCGGAATTGCATAACCTGTCCTGTAGTAATTGGATTTGCGACAGGGAAGTCGATGCCTGGAATACCTCCACCGAACGGCTCATCCGGTCCGATATTCTGCATGATGATGTTCGTTCCGACGGCGAAGCCCGAAAAGTCCACGATCACATCAGCCCTCTCTGCAGGCCCGATCAGGAGCTCGTTCAGCTGGACCGGCTGCGGGAGGAATCCCCCTTCGGTGCCTATCTGCGTGAAGGGCATCCCGTTGTCCATCTTCAGGATCAGGAACCTTGACTGGTCGCCGTTCAGGATCCTCAACCGGTACTGCCGCTGCTGGACCTCCTGATACGGCCAGGTGTTGCCATTGACCAGCATACTGTCCCCGAAGAACTCCGGGTTCCAGATGGGCGCGATATCACTATCCGGTGCATAGGGACCGGTGAAACCATCGAAGAATGCCCGTGTGTCCGGGTAGAACAGCGAACCGTCCTCATTGAACGATCGGTCCTGGATTGCAAGGGGTATCTCCGTAATGACATCGGCAGTGTTCACTCCCACATTCAAGGCGGTGCCTGGCCGGTTGAATCCGAGATCCATGTCGTCAGGTCCGCCTCTCAGCAAGTAGAATCCGGCAGGACCGGTATAGACGTTCGTCCGGGTCATCCCGAGCGAGTGGTCATGGTACCAGAGCGTGGTAGCCCTCTGATCATTCGGGTATTCGAACATCGCAGTACCTGGTTGCCATTCTGCACCGTTGGGAGCTGAGGCCTTGAATATGTCATAATAAGTACCGGTCGTCGCATATACCGCAGGTATGTTGGCTGCATCGGGCAGGTACCAGGCTTCAGGATACCCGTCGAATTCCTGGTAGGTGTGGGCACCATGCACATGGATTACGGCAGGTACCGGGCCCAAGTATGGGTTCGGGTCGGTTCCATGGGTGTCACGTCCTGCGATACCCCCGGGGGGGTTTGCCCAGTGCAGGGTCTGATCGACTGGCAGAAGGTGAGGCAGGTAATTACCATTCTGGTCCACGAGACCATTGATCCACTTTACTTTCGTCAGCTTGTTTGCTGTCGCTTCAATGGTAAACGCAGGGTAATTAAAGGTGTTCTCAGGAGATGTGGCCGATCCATAGCTCCAGACCGTCGTCATCGGCAGTCCTACCGGCAGGATCTGCTGGTTGAATTCCTTCACCGCTATCTCGTAATAGTCCATCGTCGCATCGCTGCTTGTTTTCGGCATCTCCGGCGGTATTATGAGCGGAGTCTGATACTTGGGTATGGTGGTGGGATCAAGACGGTTGACCACATTCACGACCCGTGCAGCGGTAATAGTATTTCCTGAAGTGTCGGTGACAAGGTACACGACCGAGTATGTCCCGACTGCCATGACATTCACGTTGTTTGTGGTCGAGATGGTTCCCGTAAGGTCGCCGTCCTCCGGGTCAGAGGCCTGGGCGCCGGCATCAAAGTATCCGATTGAACCGACCGGAAGGCTGGCAGGGTTCCTCCCAAGCAGCGTGATGACCGGGGGCTGGCCGACTGCCGCAGTCACGATGATGGTTACCGGTTTTACCTGGGCGGTCTGGCCATCTGATGCCTGCACATCGAATACGTAGGTGCCCGCTGCTGGAGGGGTCCAGGTGATGAGACCGGTGGATGCCCCGATTGCAGCTCCGGCAGGCTCCCCAATAAGCAAGTAGGTGATTGGATCATTGTTGGGATCAGATGCAATAACCTGGTAGAAGAACGCCTGTCCAGCTGTAGCCGATTGCTGGGGAATGGGCGTTATCACCGGGTGAAGGTTTGCAATGGCTCCGGTCGTAAAGCTCCAGATATAAGGGGCTGGAAGCGGAGTGCCGGATGCATCAGTGACTCCGGTAGTAAACGTTGCAGTGTACACTGAATTAGGTGCAAAGGTTGATGCCGGTGTGAACATCGCCATCGTCCCGCTGTAGAGCATCACGTTTCCAGCGACAGGATTGGCAGACGCATCGGTCACGAAGAAGGTGCCGGTGTTGATGGAGGCCATCGACATCTGTTTGTTGAATATTCCACCGACCCTCCTGTCAACCGGAAAGCCGGTTGCCCCATCCATGGGGTTTGTATAAGCAACGGCGGGGGCTATGGTAGCACCGGCAGGGGCGGTCGTGAATGACCAGGTGTACGGCGCTCCCATTGGGATTCCGGCGAGATTCTGTATTCCCGTAGTCAGGGTTACCGTGTACGTTGTTTCCGGTGCCAGGGGTGCGGCAGGAGCAAACATTGCCAGTTTGTTGCAGGAGGTCATCACCATCCCCGGGACCTGCACTCCCCCCGGACCTGTGACCTGGTAGGTCATCATGGTAACGGTGGCGGGATTGATATTGTCCTTGGTAAATACGGCATGGATAGTCCCATCCGGGGGTACATTAACAGCAGTGTCGGCCGGGCTTGTGAACGCTATCGCTGGTGGCGTGGTGTCAAGGCTCTGGGTCCCTGTTGTGAATGACCATGAAAGAGGCGCTGCAAGCGTGTTGCCTGCAAGGTCCGCGACCCCGGTGGTGACCGTGACAGTGTATACCGAATCGGGCATCAGGCTCGCCCCGGGCATAATCGTAGCCATGTTGCTGGTCAGCTGGACCATCCCGGGTACGGTGACATCTGCATTGTCCTTCAGGAAGAAGTTCGCCATCGTTATGGTGGCCGGATCCATCTGTTCGCTGAAGATCACCTCGATCATCGGGTTGAGGGGGATGTTCACTGCTCCGCTTGCCGGGGCATGGGAGATTATGGTCGGCGGGGTCATATAAACACCGGCGGTCACGATGATGGTGACAGGAGCTGACACTGTCGGAGGGGTCATGTCATCAACAATAACGTTGAAAGTATAGGTCCCCTCAGCAGATGGGGTCCACTGGAACAGGCCCGTGTTTGTATTGATCACGGCCCCTGCTGGTGCCGAGACATCCAAATAATACATCAGCATACCCATTCCCTCAGGATCGGTTGCCGTAACGGTAAAGGACATCATGGTCCCGACATTCGCATATTGGGTGGGTATGGGGGTTATCACAGGATCTGCAGCAGAAGCAGTCCCTGGAATGAGAATGATCAAAACAATCGTGAGGAATATGAATACAGGAGTAACTGGAACTTTTTTTTCGTGTAACTGTTCTTTTTTCATCCAAACTACCTCAAATTTTCTTATTTTCAATCGATACAAGCGAATCAATCACGGATGGGAGGCATTTTTCCTGGAATACCGATCGGCATTAGATTGGTGGTAACCGGACGTCTCCCTATGGCCTTAACGACAATAATTTGTACATTTCTTACCTCCCTGTTCTGACTAACACCCCCGCTTATGGTATGCGGGGATAGGGAAGCAACAGGGCATCAATGTTGACATGAAAGAGAAAAAATGAGACAAATTTTGTCCACAAAAAATACTTTTTTAAAGAGTATCCGGTGGATTACAACTGATAAAAATACTTGTCTTTTTATTACAAACCAGTGACCAGCTTAGTCTATCTTCGGTCTGTTGATCAGGAATCGACAAAAAATGATAGCATTCAGCGATCCCTGTCAGCCCAGTTGTGATTCAAATGCATCCAGGTGATTATAGGACCCCTGTCGGAGATTGCCATAAACCTGGTTAATATCAGCGTGCTCCGTAATGGCAATTGCAGCATTCAGATCTTCGATATCTTTTACCTCAATGATGACTCCTACATTGAGAGCCTCAGTTTTCGAGATGCTCCCTTGCACGATAAGATCATTGTAGAGCATCTGGAGAGCCGGGTTGGTGAATTTACCACGGGCGTCAAGAGCCGGATCCGGGATCCCGTACTGGTCCAGCTTGTTCTTCAGGGCATCCATATGCCGCTGCTCACTTGAGGCGATGTTGCTGAAGATTGGCATCTTCCACTTCGCGTACAGGAAGATATATGTATCTCGTGCCAGTTTCTCCTCTTCACGCATGAACATCAGCCATTGCTGCTCTTCATCGTTCAGGGGAACAGACTGTCCGGTGCCTGAACCCGTCCCTCCACCGCCGCCACCATATCCCCACTGGAATCCCGAAGCCAAAACACCAACGGGAAGGAGGATCAATGCAAAGAGCATGATAATGCAGATTTTTTGATCTTCATTTTCTCTCACCGTTTCATGGTAATATCCAAAACGTTCAGACTTACCAGGTTCCGGCATCGGCTGATAGATACAAGATAGTTACGACATACATCAAAAATTGAAACAAAAAATGCATTAACAGGATAGTATGTCACTGCGTTGCCAGATGAGAATCGGATGGAACGCCGGTCTGGTGCGGTAAGCTGGATGCAAAACGAAACTATATCAGGAACCTGTTCTGCCAGAGATGGCGATAAAAAAAGAGAATCCCCTTCACACACATCGGCATATCCCCGTCCATGATGTGCCACATACCCATCATCCCGATGTTTTCATGCTCAAGGATATGGCAATGGAACATCGCCGTCCCGGTATAATCCTGTATTTATATCCAAAAATCAGGGAAGTTTTCTCTCAAACAGCATCCGCATATTCCCTGTCGCATCCGACAGCCGGAGCGTATTGTTGGAGAGGGAGAAATATCGTATCTGCATCAATGTCCTGATATAGGCATCCTCCAGTTCCATGACACCCCCGATCCCACAGTACATCTTGGTCATTCCCGTGATGCCTATCACAAGAGAGTCCGCCCCGTTGATCTGGAATTTTCCCGTGTAATCATTGCATCCAGCGTTTCCACCGATCGATCCATCGGACTTGAACTGGAGTGTGATGGTGGTGAGGGTCCCGGGAGTCCATGTCTGCCCCTCTGCCGTCCCGAACGTGATCATGCGCCAGGTGGTGAGGAGATCGGGGGGGATTGCCGTATAGGTGAGGAGGGTTGTCCCGTTGCCATCCGCAATCTCCAGGGTTGATTCATTGATTCGGTAGGAACCAGATCTCTGGAGCAGTGACAGGTAACGGGTCTCCTGCACCATGATCCCCTGAGGAGACTCACAAAACATCTCGGTGGAGATGGGAGTCCCGATGACCAGGGAATCCGGTCCACCGGAATATGCTGCGGAGTACTGGTTGCAGCCCGCAGATCCGGCGACCACCCCCTCGCTCTTAAAAAACGCGGTGATGGTTGTCCCATTCATGACAGGCTCCGCCTTCCCATCCTCATGGAAGGTGCCAAGGTACCATGTCAGGTTGTTGATTCTTTGCGTCGGTTCTTCCTCCTGGCCGGCCATCTGGGTGCACCCCGTGAGGCAGATCATGAGGATGAGACACCCGGGAAGGAGCCAGGTGACAGGTACTATCTTCTCTGGTTTTGGATTGATGGTCATGGATACTCCACCCTTGTGAAGGGTAAGGGAAGTCGAATCTCGATGCAGCCTGAATTCATCGTATCTGGTCCATACGATCTCTTGAGATACCAGGTCCGGTCATCGTCCATGTTAGTTTCCACCACGCTGGATCGCTTCGTAAGGATTCATCCTGCTGGACTGGTAAGCCGGATAGAGCGAGGCAATACTCCCGATGGCAAGGACGATCAGGACGGCAAGAACGGCTATCACTCCGGCCTCGGTCCACCCTGGCATCCGGAATGATACCTGCAGTGCAGGAGCAAGGATCCCTGACGGATCCAACAGGAAAAATACCAGGATACTGGCAGTCACCCCAAGAATCCCCCCGATGAGAGCGAGGAACGATGCCTCGCTGATCACGAGCACCGCAATAATCCTCCTCTTTGCGCCAAGTGCCCTGAGCAGGCCGATCTCGTGCTGGCGCTCGTGGGCAACCATCGCGGCAATAAGGGCAATGAGGGGGAATGCTGCCACCACCACAATTCCAGAGATGATCGAGAGGAAGTCAGGAATCCCGGTGATCTCTTCGGACATTGGCGTGATGGCGTAATGTCGGCCGATTGCCGTTGCATATGTCGGCTCGAACTGTTTCCTTATCACATCTTTGATAAATCCCGGGTAGGACGGCTTGAAATCGAGCGTACCTGAGGTGCGGAACCAGTCCGGCTCCGGTCCGATACGGATAAGCACTGCGTTGATCTCCCCGGGATTGATCCGAGGGGAATCAGGACGGAAAACTCCATCGGTTGATGCGAGGGTAGAGGCATCCTCCATCCGGAAAAAGAGTGTATGATCGATCCCGGACTGGGTAGGGTCAAGCTTTCCCACGATGGTATACTCATTACCGGCTATCGGTATCGTTGAGGATACCTTCCCGGGTATGCTGTTCCCCGCTATCACTTCTCCCGGGCCGAGAGGAGCTTTCAGGGGTGCCTTCAGCCAGGGCTGAATGGCAAAATCGGTCTCCGGATCAATCCCGTAGATATCAACCGGCATCGGAGCGATCTCTGGAAGATCGAGCGTTGAGACGTAGAGTTGGGGACTTGCGGCGGTGATACCTGCCACCGTCCGGATCATGTCCATTGTTTCTACCGGGATCCGGTAGGAAGTTGGTTCAATCCTGACAATTGCCATCGTGTTGTCCGGTCCTGCAGCTCCCAGGTGGATAAGGTATCTGGTGGGGACAACGGCGATATCAGCGCCTGTTCTTGAGAGCCCCTGGTCAACACTCCTGGCAGCACCCGCCATGAGGAACTGGCCTGAAAAGATACTGGCAGCGATGAAGGCAAAACAGAAGATCGTTGCAAGGTTGCGCCCTGGTTTTTTCCGGATACCGGCGATGATGTAGGTCAGGTAGTTCATCTTCTGCTTCATTCTGATCTGGTCCCCTTCAGTGCAATGGTTCCATGGGTCCATGGCCTGTATGAACCGAATGGAATCCCTCAGCCAGTCTTCCCTGTTCCATGCCGTAGATGCGGGTGGCATACCGCATGAGATCCGGATTATGGGTCACCATCACGATGGTCATCCCCTCGCCATTCAGCTGACGGAACAGCTCCATGATCTCAAACTCGGTGTCAACATCGAGATCTCCGGTCGGTTCATCGGCGATAAGGAGAGACGGGCCGTTGGAGAGGGCTCTTGCAATGGCAACCCGTTTCATTTCGCCGCTGGATAATGTCCCGGGGTATGCATCCGCACGGTCGGACAGTCCCACTTTGTCAAGGAGGCCAAGGGCTCGTTTCCGGACATCGGTCTTTCCTGGATAAAACAGGGCCGGAAGCATCAGGTTGTCGATGACCGTGATGGTGGGGAGGAGCCCCGAAAACTGGAAGACGAATCCGATCTCCCGGGCACGGAGCTCTGAGATCAGGTCATCTGAGAGGCTGCTGATATCGGTCCCTTTAATACGGACTGTCCCTGAAGTTGGCCGGATCAGTCCGGCGAGCATCCCCAGCAGGGTCGATTTCCCGCTCCCTGATCTCCCGAGGATCATGCTGAATTCTCCCCGGTTCACTTCGAGGTGCACCTTATCAACGGCACGCACTTCTGAATGTCCATTGGAAAAGATCCTGGTAAGGTTCGTTGCTTCGATCATACTCCTCCCTTCCTGATAGTATCGAAAGGCTCCGAATGGATGATGAGGTACGCAGGATAGAGCGACGATACTCCGGCAATCCCGAACGCAAGGAAAAGCGAGATCGCTCCACCTGCCAGCAACGTCAGTGCTGAGGGAATAATGAGCGGAACCTGCAGGGTGTACGTGATGTAATCCTGGTAGATGATAAGAAAACCTGCAGCAGCCCCTATCCCCATCAGGCTTCCGATAATGGCAAGGACAAAGGATTCTGCAAGCATAACACGGATAACGAAACGTCTGGTCGCACCGAGTGCCCTGAGCAGAGCGACCTCCCTTCTCCGTTCATGGGCTACCATGGCTGAAACCACCCCGATCAGCGGTATTGCTATTATCGTCACAGCGAGGGCCGACCCATAGAGGAGGGTCGTCACAGCGACCATCTGACCTTTCACCGCGTTTAAAAGACCGTCGGGGAGTATGGTTTCTGTCCCGGGGATCTCCTCTTCAACCCTGGTTGCAACCGTCGAAGGGGACACCCCCGGTTCCACCCTGACCAGCACCGCCGATACTTTCCCTTCCGGGATAGTCAGTTTCCTTACGGCCTTTGTATCAGACTCCGCTGCCATGACATAGGCATCCTCGATCCGGGTAAATACCGAGTTGTCCACGCCCATACCGGTGGGATCGAGGATCCCGACCACGTGGAAATTGTGGCCGTAAAACATCAGATCCTTACCGACGTTCTGAATGATATTGCTGCCGATGATGATATCATCCTGCCCGAGTTTCACCCCAGCATTCTCCGCCAGCCATGGGGAGACCGTAAAATCGTTTTCAGGATCTATCGCGATCATCTGAACCGGGGCTGCGCAGCACGAGGCAAACAGGGTGGCAATGAAGATCTCCGGGCTGGCCTGTGCAACCCCTGGCACGTTTGAGATCCGCTCAAACCCGGAATCTGCAAAGAAGAAACTGGTCGGCTGGCCGGTGAGGAGGATGTTCTGGCCCGCCAAGGCGTTCTCCTCCGGTATAACGAGGATATCCGCTCCCATCCGGGACATGCCCTTATCAAGGCTCTGTTCTGCCCCGTTCAATAGGAACTGTGCAGAAAAGACCGTTGCCGCGATCAGGGCGAAGACAAATACGGTAGTGACATTCCGGTACGGGCGGTTTGCCAGGTTCCTCCGGATAAGCCTGGAAAAAGTGAACGCTCCCGGATCACTCATGTCATTCCCGTTTCCAGATCAGGAACGCTCCGATGATGATAATGATGACCCCCAGGACTTCGAGAGCGGGGAGAGTCAATTGCCGGCAGGGATGGTCGGCCAGCTTGCACATCCCGATGAGGTATGTTGGGAACAACACCACAAGTATTCCGGCGGCAGCGCTGAATACCCCGACTGCCTGTCTTGTTTCAGGTGAACGCCGGGCCATAAGGAGTCCCCCGGCGACCATGATCAATGCCCCCATCCCGGTCTCCGCCCGGGCGGTCCAGCCACATTTCATGGGCATCTGGACACCTGCCGATGTCGTCAGGTACATCCCTTCGACTTCACAGACCGGAAAGAGAACCCAGGGAGTCAGGATCACCAAAATACCGAGGATTATAAGAAGTGCGCCAATCCCACTGAACATTTTATCAGAAGTCATAGGATAGTACTGTCATTTTACTTAGGTATTTATCCACTTGGGATATTTTCAAATTTTGAAACATGTGATATGATTGATATGATGACCGGTATGTCACTTAGCTGTATTACGTATTGCCAGGTATTACCGTGAGTCATGTATGAGGCCATGGAAGAGATCCTGACAGGGGGTGCCGGGCTGTCTCCGGATCACCGTTCAGTCCCACTTCCAGATCAGGGGCAGTTCTTCATATCTGGTCTCGTATTCTCTTGCACCCATGGAAAAGCGGCAGTTCAGGAAGATCGATACAATGAAAGCAGGGAAGCGAAAGGCGAGAGCGGAGAGCACGGAACCTGGTATCGTGAAGGTTCCTTCCGGGATCAAGGGATTTGACGAGATAACCGGGGGAGGTCTCCCGAAAGGTCGTCCTGCCCTGGTCAGCGGCGGGCCGGGATGCGGGAAGACTCTTTTTGCCATGGAATTCGTGGCCCGGGGCATAGAGATGTATGGAGAGCCCGGGGTCTTTGTCTCGTTTGAGGAGAAGATCGGGGACCTCGAGAAAAATTTTGCCTCGCTCGGATTCGATCTGGACAGGATGGTCAGGCAACAGAACCTTGTGCTCGATCACATCCACCTCGATCGGTCGGAGATCGAGGAGGCGGGAACCTATGATCTCGAAGGTCTTTTCATCAGGCTGGGTGCTCTTATCGACAAAGTTGGTGCAGAACGAGTCGCGATCGATACCCTCGAGGCGTTGTTTTCAGGGTTCTCAAATGAAGCGATACTCAGATCGGAGCTCAGCAGGCTCTTTCTCTGGCTGAAAGATCGGGGCATGACCACCGTCGTTACCGGGGAGCGTGGTGATCGCACCATCACCAAGTATGGCCTCGAGGAGTATGTGGCAGACTGCGTGATCACCCTCGACCACAGGGTGACCAACCAGATCGCGACCCGCAGGCTCCGGATTGTCAAGTACCGGGGCAGCACTCATGGCACCAATGAGTATCCTTTCCTGATCTCGTCCGATGGCATCTCCGTCCTGCCAATCACCTCGCTCGCCCTGACGCACAAGGCCGGAAGCGAGAAAGTCCCGACCGGTATTCCCCGCCTGGATGCGATGCTTGGCGGTGAGGGCTATTACCAAGGGAGTTCGGTACTGGTATCAGGGCAGGCCGGGACGGGAAAAACCAGCATCGCCGCAAAATTTGCAGAGGCAACCTGCGCAAGAGGGAAACGATGCCTTTTCTTCACTTTTGAGGAATCGGAAAGCCAGATCATCCGGAATATGAATTCCATCGGAATACCTCTCGACACGTACGTAGCAGGTGGATCGCTCCGGTTCCATGCGGTACGGCCCACGGCATTCAGCCTCGAAATGCACCTCTCGATGATGCTGAAACTCATCCAGGAGTTCAACCCGGAAGTCGTGATCGTCGACCCGGTCTCAAATCTCTTTCCTGTCGGCGACGATATCCAGGTGCGTTCGATGCTGATGAGGCTGATCGATTATATTAAAACGAATCAGATTACCGGGCTCTTCACCAACCTCAGTGCCATCACTTCCCAGGAGGCATATTCAATTGAACCGACGCAGTCGCATGTCTCATCCCTGATGGATGCGTGGATCAGCCTCAAAAACGTTGAAGGAAACGGGGAAAGGAACAGGGTGCTTTCGATCGTCAAGGCACGGGGCCTCCCCCATTCGAACCAGCTCCGCGAGTTCGTCCTCTCCGATGCCGGGATAGACATTCTTGATGTGTATACCGGGAGCGGGGCGGTCCTCTTCGGATCAGCCAGGGTAGCGCAGGCCAACATGGACAGGGTAGAGCAGCTCCTCAGGGATCGCGAACTTTCACAGAAGATTCGGGAACTCGAACAGAAACGGGAGGAGATGGAGCGCGAGATAGAGGCGATAAGGGAACGTTTCTCCGCAGAAGAAGAGGAGCTGGAGTCCTTCATCAACGAGCAGCGTTTGCGGGAGAAAGAGACCCTGGCTGACAACAAGGGAATAGAAACAATCAGAGGGGTGGAGGAATGAATCCGCTGTTATCCCGGGTTCTTCGGGTATCAGGGCAATCGTGCCGTGGAGGCGAGGTCGTTCTGCCGATGCTTCATGACATACATCCGAACCTGATTCGACAAGGGGTATCCTGAATGGCTGGTGCAAACAATACCGAACCGGACCTCTCTTTACAGGACACAGATAGAGAGGAATGGATCCTCCGGCTCTATGTGGCAGGGCAGACGCAAAACTCACTCGCTGCCTTTGCAAACCTGAAGAAGATCTGCGAGACCCATCTTGGAGGCAGATACCGGATCGAAGTGATCGATCTGCTGAAAAATCCTCAGCTGGCAAAAGACCACCAGATCATTGCCGTCCCGACCCTGATCAGGCAGCTCCCGGAACCGGTGAAGAAGATCATCGGAAACCTTTCCAACACTGAGAAAGTACTCGTGGGACTTGACATCCGGAAGGTGGATTGAGATGGCAACCCTGAAGAAGGGAAGCAAAGAAGACGTCACGGACGAGTACGAGCGCCTGCTCCAGGAGAAGGGTTCGGCGAGTTATGTCCTCCGTCTCTACATCGCAGGAAATTCCCCCCGGTCCCAGGTGGCAGTTGATAACGTAAGAAAGATCTGCGAGGAGCATCTCAAGGGGAGGTTCGACCTCGAAGTCATTGACATCTACCAGGACAACACAATGATCCCGGACGACCTCGTGATTGCAGCCCCGACCCTGATCAGACAGCTTCCCCTTCCCCTGCGCCGGATCATCGGTGATATGACCAACAAGGACCGGGTACTGGTCGGGCTGGACCTGATACCGAGGCAGTGAAAGGCGGACCGGAGGTGAGGATATGGACCCGGCTGAAGAGGAGCAGATCAGGGAGACAGAAGAGTTACGGGCAAAGATCGTGGAGCTCACCGAGACGCTGGATGCGATCCGCTCAGGAGAAGTCGACGCAATCATCGTCGGGAAAGATGAGGCAAGGAAGATCTATACCCTGGAAGGGGCTGATTCCACCTACCAGGCACTCATCGAAAATATCACAAAGGAGCCCTCACGCTGAACCAGGAAGGGGTCATCCTCTACTGCAACAAGGCCTTCTCCGAAATGGTCCAGGTGCCGCTCGGAAAGCTCCTCGGGAGTGCTCTGTCGGATCATGTCGTCTACCGGGATCGCCCTGTCTTCGAAGCGATGGTGCGGGAGACGATCACTTCGCCGAGGAAAGGTCAGATCCGCCTCCGAAGGGGTTCGAGATCGGTACCGGTTATTTTATCAATGAATTCCCTCCTCTACGGCGATACCAGAACAATTGGTATCGTCGCCACAGACCGGACCGAGGACGTTCAGGCATTGCGGGAGAATGAAGAAAGGTACAGAAATCTCTTCGAGACGATGGGAGAGGGTTTTGCCCTCCACGAGGTCGTGTGTGATGAGAACGGAGTGGTTGCAGATTACCGGTTCCTCGATGCAAATCCGGCATTCGAACGACTGACAGGGCTCAAGCGGAAAAACATCATCGGGAAGCGGATGACAGAAGTCCTTCCAGGTGAAGATCCCATCTGGATCGAGCGCTATGGTAAAGTTGCCATGACGCGGAAGCCCGACCATTTTGAGCTCCACTCAAATATCCTCGATCGTCATTACGATGTCTTTACGTTCTCCCCGAAGCCCCGGCAGTTCGCAGTTCTTTTTACCGACATCACCGACCGAAAGAGGACTGCTGAAGCGCTCCGCGTGAGCTATGAGAGGATACGACTGGCACAGGAAGCGTTCGGTGGTGGAATATGGGACTGGAACCTGAAAGATGGCACCCTACAATGGGATTCACATCTTTTCTCGCTCTACGGGCTCGATCCGGGCAAGGTCTCTGCCTCGTTTTCAACCTGGGAGAGCCTGCTCTACCCCGATGACAAGCAGATTGCGCACGAGAGGATCAATCATGCACTTGATCACCACAGGACGATGGACAGCACTTACCGGATAATCCGGCCGGATGGACAGATCAGGTGGATCAATGCAATCGGACATGGTTTCTACGATAATGAAGGGAATCCCTTCAGGATGACGGGCATCTGCATCGATATCACTGAACGGAAGCAGAACGAAGAAGCATTGCGGGAGAGCGAGGAACGGTTTCGAACCGTCCTCGAAACATCGCGGGATGTCATCTATCGGTTTAATCTCCGGAGAGGCAGGTATGAATACATCAGCCCGGCAGCCCGGGAAGTGACGGGGTATACCAATGATGAACTGATGGCGCTTTCCCGGGATGAGACGTTTCGGATGATCCACCCAGTTGATATCCCGGAATTCCAGGCTGCTTTGTCCCGGATCGAAAGAGCAGGCAGCGGGGAGATGGAATACCGGCAGCGGACGAAGGAAGGAGACTACCGTTGGTTTTCCAACCGCGTTTCAGTGATCAGGGATGATACCGGCCAATCTCTCTACTGGATCGGCAACATCCGCGATGTGACCGACAGGAAACAGGTCGAGGAGGAGCTCCGGAAGGGCAAGGACCGGCTGATTGAGGCCCTTGACCTGCTGGAAGCCGTCACAAAAGGAACCAACGTGATCATCGCCGCTCAGGACAGGGATTTCCGTTATTCCTACTTCAACAAGGCATACTCCGATGTAGTAAAAGAGATCACGGGAAAAGATCTCTTTTTGGGAATGAGCATGTTCGACCTCTTCGGTGACATGCCGGATGAACTTGCCAATAACCTCCGGCAGTGGAGGAGGGTCATGTCCGGTGAGAGCATCAACGCACGGGCAGAATTCCCGGGCCCGGGTTCGATCCGGCGGACGTACAATATCCTTCATACCCCTCTTCTGAATACTGAAGGTATCGTGGTAGGTGCAGGGGAAGTATCATTCGATATCACCGAGCAGGCTCAGATCGAGAAGGAACTGGGAGAGACCAGGGAGTATCTTGAGAATCTCCTCATCCATGCGAATGCCCCTATTGTGGTATGGGACCCGGAACTTCGTATCAGCCGGTTCAACCAGGCCTTCGAGCGCCTGTGCGGCAGATCGTCAGGCGAAGTGATTGGACAGCAGCTTTCGATCCTTTTTCCTAAAGACTCTCTGGATGAATCGCTTGGGCCCATCAGGAAAGCCATAGCCGGAGAATACTGGGACGGAGAGGAGATCCCGGTGCTCAAAAAAGATGGGGGTGTCCGGACCGTTCTCTGGAACTCCGCCCCGATCCATGATGCCTTCGGTGAGAATATCGTATCTGTCATTGCCCAGGGCCAGGATATTACCGATCGGAAATATGCCGAAGAGCAGCTTTCTACCTCCCTCCAGGAGAAGGAGGTGCTCCTCCGGGAGATTCATCACCGGGTCAAGAACAACCTCCAACTTGTCTCCGGCCTCCTTGATATGACTCGGATGAGGACCAGTGACCGGGTCACCTATGACATCCTCACCGATGTCATGTTGAAGATCCGCGTCATGGCCCAGATCCACACCCGGCTCTATGAGAGCGGGCAGTTCGGGAGAATCGGGCTCGAGGAGCAGATCACGGACCAGATCCAGGCGATCAGGTCGATCTACTCGTATAGCGGGGATGATATCCAGATCCAGGTACATTCCCCTGGAATTTATCTCCCGGTAGACCAGGCCATCCCCTGTGCCCTGATCGTAAACGAGCTCCTCTCAAACGTCTTCAAACATGCATTCATAGGGAGAGGACATGGGACAGTGGAGGTGATCGCAGTGATAAACGGAGGGCAGCTCTCCCTTGCGATCAAGGATGACGGGGTGGGGCTCATGAAGGATCTGGATGTCTATAAAACCAGCAGTCTTGGGATCAAACTGGTGCGGACCCTGGCAGAACATCAGTTGAAGGGCACGATGAAGTTCGAAAGCACGAGCAGTGGGACTGAGGTGACGGTGGAGTTCCCGGTCGAAGATAGAGGGGAATGAATCTGTAGGAAAACCTTGTTGCCGATGACAAAGCGATCACAATTATTGCTTGACGAAGAGTCTGTCAAACGGTAGCTATTCTTTCATGGGCATGATACCGTCAGGGAGGAGGATTTGGAAAGGCCTGGGAAACCAATGCAGAAACCGATCCTTAGGGATATCGTGAACCGGGCGTGCTGACGGAAGAGAGGCTGCAATAATAAATGCCAAGGAACAGGGTCCTCGCCAGAGAAGGGGGGGACAGAACCAGGTCCTGCCCGTTGCGAATCCAATCCGACGTTCTTTCCACCCTTGGCATCACTGACCCTGGTAACATTAGCCGGCATCATTGCCTAAAAGGACAATTCCATCGATGCGAAGGAATTTCACCACCATTTTCGCTCCAATAAAATCTGTTATGCTCTTTTCAGTATTCTTAAGAATTGAACCACGCCGCCAATCCTTGTAACGTCCCCGTACGAGGACATCTATCATTCAGAGATTCCTGAGGAACATTCAACATTTTGTTTCATAATTTGAAAATAGACAGTGAGTATATCAGATGAGATGATCACCTCCTGCACAGGATTTCATGTTCTTGTGCCCTTGAAGAGAACATGCTAATTCTACCGATTGCCCCATGGGGTGCTCAGATGTCGAGACATAATAATCAGGAGAACGCTGGCTCCGGCGTACGGATTGCCGGAGTGGTATCTACTATTTTAATTGTGGTTATCCTCCTGCTGTTCTGTTGTAGTATGGCCATTGCTGAGGAGAGCACCGGCCCCGATTCTGCTGCAACGAACCAGGTGGTTATCATACCAGGGTATGATTCAGGAACTGATTCCGCCAGCAATCAGAGGATAGACCAGACGATCACACCAGTTATCATTGGAGGTTCGGGCCAGGCTGATATAAGGAAGGACGATGAGAAATCGACCGTTCCTCCAAGCCAGTTCAACATCAGGGAGAGCAAGAAGATGCCCACCAAGGCTGAACTGAAAGCTGCGGCTGCCCGGTTCAATGAGATCTATGAACCAGCCGCTATCGTTGGCGGAGCGGTGATGGATCCCGGTGGAATTCCGCACTACTTCGGACCCTACCCGAACTATGCAAACAGCCCGATGCCGAAAGGCCCGATCGGGACCATCACGGTAGATGCCGGAGGGAGTGGGTATTCCGCGAACACCACCGCTCTTGTCATGGATGTGTACGAGGTAGGGACCGGTGCTGATGTTACCCCCGTGGTCTCAGCCGGTGTCATTACAGGATTTCTTATCAACAATCCCGGCATCGATTATTACGCACCACGGATCATCATCACGGACCCTGATGGAACAGGAACCGGGGCAGCTGCCAGTGCCATAATCGCTCCTGACGGCGTCAGCGGGATCCGTAAATTCGTTGATACGGTACCATTACTCGATCCAAACACACCGAACAGCCTTGGACAGTTTATCCCGGTCGCCATACCTGACCAGACAACCTTCCCGGCCGGGGGAATCGGATATACTTCTGCCCCGATTGTCGTGATCTCCGATAGCACCGGGACCGGGGCCTTAGCGACCGCATCGGTGGCAGGAGGGACGGTTACCGGCATTGGGGTTGATACCGGTGGCAGCGGTTATTCAGAAGCCCCCATTGTCACGCTCATCGGAGGTGGGGCGACCACGAATGCTTTCGCGACCGCTACCGTGTCCGGGGGAGTGATCACCGCGATAAACCTCGTTGGTTGTGACTACTATGTGATCGAGCTGGGAGAGTTCGATGAACAACTTCACCCGGATCTCCCGCCGACCAGGCTTCGCGGTTACCGGCAGACCAATGCCCCCGATCCCGCAATCAACACATTCCATAACCTTGGCCCACTGATCATCGCAAGCAAGGACCGGCCAGTGCGTATCCGTTTCATCAACAACCTCCCCACGAATGCAGAAGGGGTTGGCGATCTGTTCCTCCCTGTCGACAAGACCGTGATGGGAGCGGGCATGGGTCCCCTTGAGATGGATGTGACGCCTGGATGGTCCTTCAACTATTCTGAAAATAGGGCGACCCTCCACCTGCATGGCGGGGTAACCCCGTGGATCAGCGACGGCACACCACACCAGTGGACCACTCCATCGGGAGAGAATACGGACTATCCGAGGGGTGTGAGTGTCTATAACGTCCCCGACATGCAGGACGGTGGACCAAACCCGCCGCAGGGCGTCCTGACCTTCTACTATACAAACCAGCAGAGCGCCCGTCTGATGTTCTACCATGACCACTCACACGGAATCACCAGACTGAATGTCTATGCAGGAGAAGCTGGCGCGTACCTGGTGACCGATCCGGTCGAACAGGATATGATCCTTGGAACCGACACCACGGGGATCAACCCGAACGGATTACAGGTCCTCCCCGATATCGGGATTCCGTTGGTCCTGCAGGACAAAACCTTTGTCGACGCCGCTACGATGCCTTTCCAGGATCCGACCTGGAATGACGGAACGACCTCCCCTGTACCGAACACAGGAGATCTCTGGTATCCCCACGTCTACATGCCGGTCCAGAACCCAGCCGATATAGCCGGGATGAATGCATTCGGCCGGTGGCAATACGGTCCATGGTTCTGGCCTCCGACAAATGTCCCATTCGGCCCGGTGCTGAACCCCTATTACCAGCCTGATCCCCTCCTGCCCAACTATGCCCCGTGGGAGCCACAGTACATGCCAGGGACTCCAAACCCGTCCATGGCGATGGAAGCCTTCATGGACACCTCGATGGTAAATGGGGCGGTCTATCCAATACTGAATGTTGAGCCGAGGGCGTACCGGTTCCGTGTCCTTAACGCAGCTGACGACCGATTCTTCAATCTCCAGCTGTATGTAGCCAATTCATCCGATTACCTGCAGGGTGGATATCCGACCGAGGTAAGTATGGTCCCTGCGGTCTTGAACGCGACGTATCCAGCTGACTGGCCGGCTGATGGACGGGAAGGCGGAGTGCCTGACCCGGCGACACGAGGGCCCGACTGGATCCAGATAGGAACAGAGGGTGGATTTTTACCCGCACCGGTAGTGGTGCCTCAGCTCCCGGTCGGCTGGAACAATGATCCGACCACGTTCAATGCAGGAGTCGTCAACCAGCATTCGCTCCTCCTGGGAGTTGCGGAAAGAGCGGATGTGATAGTGGACTTCTCGGCATACGCGGGACAGACACTCATCCTCTACAACGATGCACCCGCAGCATTCCCGGCACTTGATCCCCACTTCGACTACTACACCGGCAAGCCGGATCTGACGGATATCGGCGGAACACCGACAACCTATCCGGGATACGGTCCCAATACCCGGACGATGATGCAGATCAGGGTTGGAAATACCGTCACAAAGGACACCACCGAGGTGACCCTTGCAAACCTCCAGGCAGTGTTTGCCGATACCCCCGGAAAGAGGGGTGTATTCGAGGTTTCACAGCCACCGATCATCGTCCCTTCAGCAGAGTACAACTCAGCCTATGAGGGAGCGAACTTCCCGGCAGATACCTTTGTCCGGATCTACCAGACTTCTCACACGTTCCGAAACCTCTCAAACGGGCTCATGACCATCCCGTTCTACCCGATGGCCATCCAGGATGAGATGGGAGAATCGTACGATGAGTATGGGCGAATGGCAGGATTCCTTGGCCTCCAGTACCTGAACCCGCAGGGACAGCAGAACCTCCTGCTCTACGGCTATGAAAGCCCACCGCTTGAGATACTCACCGATTCCAAGTACGCCAACCAGGTCACCCAACTCGGAGACGGGACTGAGATATGGAAGATTACCCATAACGGCGTCGACACCCACCCGGTCCACTGGCACCTGGTCAACGTCCAGCTGATCAACCGGGTAGGATGGGACAATGCAGTGATCCCCCCCGACCAGACTGAGCTCGGATGGAAGGAGACCCTGAGAGTCGATCCACTCGAGGA
>JAKLGZ010000169.1 GCA_022710385.1 Methanoregula sp. | reverse complement strand
CAGCCAGAGCTCTCGCATCTATTCAGAAAGTGATGACCATTCTCCATGGACCATTCTCCATGAAATATGAAAAAAATTGCCCTGTAGAAAACCTTTAGGATGAAAAATTGTAAGTGTCTGTGTATGTTGCACACAATCATTTTTCCGGCAATTTCTTTCATCTGAATGACGAAGATTCTGGCTTTGAGGTCGCCGTTAAACTTTCTTTTCAGGACTGAGAATATGTTTTCCACGACTTGCCGTCTTGGGTATATGTCAGTATCGAACTGACGGGCCATTTCTCGACGGTATTTACCACTGATGATTTCGTTATTCCAGGAACGTATGGGGATAACTGAATTGGCATGAAGATCTTCTCGAATCAATCGGTGAATGTCTTCAGAATCATATCCTTTGTCCATGACGTAGCACTCAGACTTTCTCGTTTTATGACATTGATGGAGTAATTTCTCGGCATGTCGGGTATCGTGCACTCTTCCGTTGGAAGCAAGAAAACCCGTGATTACACCTTTTTCAGTATCAACGGAGATGGATGCTTTCAGGAAATGTTTTCGGGTTTTCCCCGTTCTTTCAGAGAAGTAATGGCTACAGTATCCACTGGTAAAGCCAGATGAATCGATGGCAGTTATTGGAATAACCTTGTCCTTGGAGTAGAACAGATCCACTGTTTTCTTGAAAATTAAACGGAGATAGAGAGCTTTGATTCGATGGAGGAATTTCTGGAGTGTGGTGAAATGAGGTACAACCGATCAGTCGAGTGTTTCCTGAACTCCCTCCATGTCCCCAACATCTTCGATAAACTCGCGATAATGCTGGTTTCGATAATCCTTGAACAGAATGAGAACGAGTAGTTGGTATTGGGTATAGGTCTTCTTAGAGAACTTGCAGGAATAAGGTTGAAGGTGGGTTGACTTTACCACGGAAATTGCGGCTTGGATAAATCTGATATTCTGGCTCGCTAATTTCTTATTTGTCTCCTTACTTGACGACACATCAAAATAAGGAGACACTGTACCTTAGATCTTTTGGTCGTCAGTTCATCTATTAGGTTTAGGATTTCTACAAAGCCAAAAAAATGGGATGCTTGTGTGAGCCCTATCAC
>JAKLGZ010000168.1 GCA_022710385.1 Methanoregula sp. | reverse complement strand
GCCACCACCCCCCACGTCACTGAAAATCCCGGGCCTGCAAGCTCACGGACGAACGTGATCAGGAATATGATGCCAAAGATGATGCCAAAGTTGAGGATCTGGTTCTCTCTCATGCCAAGCATGAACTGCGTGAAGCCTATCAGGCCGCTCGTCGCAGCGATAAATGCCGGGACCACGATAATGATATGGAAGATGACCGGGCCCGAGGGGAAGAGGGTTTCCCCGGTGAAGATGGAAGCGGTTCCTGTGATAAGTGCTGCCGAGAAGTAGGTCAGGAGGGTTGCCGGGATCGTGACCCCGGCTACTTTACCAGACCAGAGTTCCCGCAGGGAGAGTGGGGTACAAAGCAGGGTCTCGATCACACCGGACTGCTTCTCCCGGAGAAAAACCTGTGCGGTGAAGAGATAGCCCATAAAGATACCCAGGGTGAGCACAAGGTAAAAGCCGAGGGTATCCATCGCATTCCCGGCCTCTCCCATACCACCGAGGGCCGCAGGGATGGTGAATATCCCGAATACCACCACGAAGATCAATGCAGAGAGCATGACGTTGCGTGTTTTGAACAGCTGGCGTACCTCTTTTTCTGCCACCACGGTAATCCTGCTCATGCCACCCCTCCTTCTGCCTGTCGCATCACGTCAAGGTAGATCTCCTCGAGTGATCTCTTCTGGATCCTTGCCTCCTCAACCTGTATGCCGTTTCTTACGAGAGCAGCCACAATCTCGTGGGGAGGGACGGTCACAAGCAGTATCCCAAGGACATTCTCATTCCGGGCGACATCGTCGACTCCTTCCACTGAGGAGAGGATGTCCATTGCCTTACCTGCCTGGCCCGGATCAGCAAGAGTCACTGAAAACCCAGTCTTCCCCCGTGCCGAGGTGAGGTGCCGGACGCTGTCGAGGGCCCGGATACGGCCCTGGTGCAGTATTGCCACACGGGAACAGGTCCGCTGCACTTCGTCAAGGTTGTGGGAGTTTAAAAAAACGGTCATCGATTCTGCCTGGGAGAGCCGAAGGATGAGCTCCCTTACCATGTGCTGGGCTTCGGGATCGAGCCCCGAGGTGGGTTCATCGAGGAAGAGGATCTCCGGCCTGTGCAGGAGAGC
>JAKLGZ010000167.1 GCA_022710385.1 Methanoregula sp. | reverse complement strand
ACGGTTCAAGAACATGGTCACCGGCCACTCCCCTGCCGAACAGCAGAGCATGAGACAGCAGGTCGAGGAAGCCGAAGCAAAGGGACTTCGTACCTATCAGATAAAGCATGCCAAGGGATACTACAACATCGAGAATGGGATTGTGATCGGAAGCGCGAAAGGAAAGTGAGCGCTCTCACCTCCGGCCTTGACAGGCCGGACCAGTTTTTTCCCTATTAAAATGGCTTCGCCATTTTTATTTTGGATGATCGTGTCTCAAATACACGAAGGAACTATTGTTCGGGTGCGCTCTTTTCCCTTTTTGTCCGTATGCCTGTCAGAGGGTTGTCAGGAAGTTCTCCCCGGGATCACCCGGCATACCTGTGTCCGGCTGGCATCCGGGATCTTCATCGTAACGTTTGGTGGTGCTCTTCGCTTTTAAAAAAGGGGAAATGGAGGAGGATATCATCTCTCGACAAAGATCTCGATTCCGCCAATCACAATCGAATCATCCGGGTTGCCGATCACGACTTTCAGCTCGAGGATATTTGCACCCCCGACCTGGTAAGATGCAAAACTGGTGTGTTCGAACGGCCCAGGCCCGTACAGGTCCGTATCATCGTCCATCATGACCGTTGCACCATCAGGGGTTGTCATCTGGCTCAGACGCGTCTGAGCGATGTACGTCGTCGCGGGGTCAGTCGTGTTGATGTAATAATGGATCATCACCCCGGTCACCTTCCCTCCGTCAGGCAGGATGAGCGGGAAGATCACCCATTGGTAATCATCTTCGGTCACCACTGTTTCCGCAGTGATTTCCAGTGCACCAGGAGTGCAGGGAAGATCTGACGCGTTGCAGATCCCTGAGGTGATATAGGTCGTATGCGGCCCGTTCGGGCCAGTGGGGTATGCCACAAGCGGGCTTACCCAGACATTCTCCAATTTGAGACCAGCAACTTCATCTTCGAGGGCAAGGATAGTGCAAAAAGCATCGGCAATCTGCTCCTGGAGCGCGATGAGGGCATCCCATACCTCCAGGAATTGGGGATCTTCTGAATCTTCCGGAGGGGGGATCTCAGCGTACGCAGGTGCTGTCAGAATAACGAGTACCAGCAGTATCCCCATAAGT
>JAKLGZ010000166.1 GCA_022710385.1 Methanoregula sp. | reverse complement strand
GAGCGGGATACTGCCGATGCTCATGCAATCACCCTCCCGATCACCGGCTCGCCGGCTTTTGGCATGCTGACATTCTCGATATCCGGATCAATCCTGCGGATGGCTGCCTCTTCGCTCGAGATGAAGAGCCGGTCCCCGTGTTCCGCGGAGACGAGCGGACGGAGCTTGATGCGGTCGGTGAAACCGACCAGGGAATTCTCGTTTGCCACACAGATCGCGAACGGGCCGTTCATCATTGCAGACCCATAGGCCAGCCGGATCGCCCGGTTCAGTTCCTGTTCCTTTGGTGGCATCCGGTCAATCTCTTCCCAGAACGGGGGAGCAAGCGCCCGTACGGCCATCTTCTCGGAAAGGCCGTGTTTCCTGACCAGCAGGTCAACGAGATATGCCACGACTTCCGTGTCGGTAAACATGGTGCACTTGTACCCGTAGCTTTCGATATAACGCCGGTTGGTGCCGTAGGAAGTGATCTCCCCGTTGTGCACGACGCTCCAGTGCAGCATGTTGAACGGGTGTGCCCCGCCCCACCAGCCGGAGGTGTTGGTCGGGTACCGGTTGTGGGCGAGCCAGAGATAACCCTGGTAATCCTCGATCCGGTAAAAGTTGGCCACGTCTTCCGGCCAGCCGGCAGCTTTGAATACCCCCAGGTTTTTTCCGGAAGAGAAGATCAGGGCCCCGTTCCGCTCGGAATTCACTTTCATGACGAGGTGGGTGATAATATCTTCATCGGGTGTGGTACTCTTCGGCATCAGGTTGCGGTCCGGCCGGAAGAAATACCGCCAGGGGGTGTGGACTTTGCGCAGGTTCGGCTGTGCATAGGTCTTGATCTGTTCGTCATGGATGATCGTCCCCCACTTTTCCAGGAGGGTATCGATCGCCCCTTTGTTCTCGCGGATATTATCAAAAAAGACGTGCAGGGCAAAGTAGTCCTTGTAATCCGGATATATGCCGTAGGCGACATACCCGGCTCCTTCTCCGCTGCCACGCTCGTCCATCATGGCGAGCGAATCCCTGATCTTGCCGCCGTCCATGGGTCGCCGGCGCCGGTCAATAACTCCTATAATACCACACATATTATCACAGAGGACGTTGATCCACTATAGTAAGCATTTCTGAAAGTGAATATGAGCATTCGCTCAATAATGTTCGTGAAATAGGTATATATACAATTGGGTGGAACCTTTCTTCCATTATGTCAGCAGACGTAACGAAGATGCTTAAGAAAATTGAGGCGGACAAAGTCAA
>JAKLGZ010000165.1 GCA_022710385.1 Methanoregula sp. | reverse complement strand
GAGGAGCTCGATTTCAGTGGACTTTGCGGTGGTGGGGAGGTACATGGGCTGCATCGAGAGGTAATTATAGGTTTCCAAGGTGATGGTGCCCTTGTTCCCAATGGTCACCGGGAGCTCTTCGGTCGCCCCGGGTACCAGTTCAGAGGTCGATCCAAGGGAGATAAAAAGATCGGGCCCCCCCGAGAGGTAGCGATCCCCTGCCAGACAGGGGGTTATCGATAGTCCGATCCCGATACATGCGATTAAAATCCCCGTCAAGATTCCCAAGCGATCCATCCAGACCATTCCCCATCAATATCCGATGTCATGGTATTTCTGGTCGGATTGTATTAAGTTACCTATATCGTGATGGGCAAAAAGGAGCGAGGTCGGGGGAACTGCCCGCTTCCTGAGGCAATGGCCTTTCCGCGATGTGCTGTTTTGCTGTCAAAAAGGTATCCAATTCCACGGTAAGAAGAGGGTATCAGCCTGGGAAAACACGTGATTCTGCAAGGGAATGATGAGAGTTTGACAAAAGAGAGCTACGCCCCGGCCGGGATTTGAACCCGGGTCAAAAGCTCCGCAGGCTTCTAGGATGTCCACTACCCTACCGGGACACAATCAGATGGAGATCTGACCATAATCATATCATTTCATCTCTTAAATAACTGTGCGTTTCTCCCACCGGGGGAGCTGACCGGATGAGGGTCCCCCTAAGAATGATTCATTTACGGGATGCAAAAATACTGGATGATAATGCTGGAGGTATTTTCACATAAACAGCCTGTGAGCCCCGATTACAGGATGCGGGTATACCTTATGAAAATCACGAAGTGATTTTCATTGAAAAAAGAATTATTTCTTCTCTACTTTGTCTTCCTTCAGCACTTTCTTCGCGATGATAAATACCACGAAGGCCACGATGATGAAGTAGATCAGGTCGGCGAGGAACTTGCCCCAGGTGATCACGATGGATCCTATTGTCAGGGTCGCCTCCTGCCATGCACCGCCGGGGATAAAGAACGTGATAATCGGCATCAGGATATTGTCAACAAGGGATTTGATCAACGCAGTTGCCGCTACACCGATAATGAACGCAATAGCAAGGCCGATGACCTTGTACTCATAAAGAAAATCCATGAATTCTTTCATCAGACTCATTTGGTTACACCTCACACGATACGTGTATAAGAGGAAATATACCAGAAAGTATATAAATGGATTGGATAAGGAGGATATATCGGGGTTATTTTGGAGAAAGAAGCCCTCACAGTATTATTTCTCTCGTGCATAAAATGATGAGGATCTCCTTCCTGCCATTCATCTATTTTCCTTGTTTGTAGAGGGACACCAATGGACCGGATATCACAATCCTTATGCCCGCTCCCACAAACGGGTAGAAACAGGAACCATGATCATCCTCCGCTGCCGCGCCTGCAATGGGACAGGCGAGGTCACCAACGAGCAGTACAGGATCTGCCAGGCAC
>JAKLGZ010000164.1 GCA_022710385.1 Methanoregula sp. | reverse complement strand
TCACAGAAAGGACAATGCTTCCACAGCTGGTAAGGGTACGTGCGATGGAAATCCCCTCGGCAAGGGATCCAGCATAGTGGGACGGGATACCCCTGCATCCGGGATCATCTCCGATCCCGGCATATTCGCTGCCTACCATGATCACCCTGGCAGGTTGGATCTCACCGATCAAAGCCAGGATATCCTCTCTTGGAAATCCCTCGCAGACCGCCCCGGTCTCTTTCCCGGTGACGAGCGTGATCTCCTCTCTGCCGGTAATCTTCCTTGCGTACTGCACTGCAGACCGGGTGGTCAGTGCACTGGTCCCTGAATTGGAATTATCGATGATCCGGATCCCTCCTTCGGATGTCTGGGACATCCTGCCCGGGATGGCCTGAAACGATGCGAGCCGTGACGGGTCGCCCCCCAGATCACACCCGGCAGCGGCAGCGAGCTGCAGGGGTATCCGGTAACTCTCGAGCATGAGGAGCGGGGATCCAAAGGTCCCGGTCATTCCCCCGCATTCCCACCGGCACACCTTACCATCAGTGACAGCGACTGATTCAACGGGCACTGCACCCGGGGCGTCAACTCCCGGGGCTACCAGAAGGTGGGGCAGCCGCTGCCCGGATCGGACCTTCTCGGCGAGGGCCTTCTTTTTTCCACCGGCGAAAAGGTAATCCTCCGATGAAGTGATGATCCCATACTCTCCTGCACCTGTGCACCCGAGAGAGACCTCGCTGATGCACCAACCCCCGATACGCAGCGCCTCTTCTGCCGCCGGGACAAGGGAGGAGGGGGTAATACTCTTCTTCCAGAGAAGCTCCTTTTCCGGGAAACGGTAGGTTCCGATGGAAGTATGGAGGATGCCCGGCCCCTTCATGACATGGGCAAGTGCACAGGCAGTGGTCGTCTTGCCCCTGGCCCCCGTGATCTCGATGAACGGTGCAGGCCTGTCCTTTCCGATGATCCACCTTACCGCATCGTGGTGTGAGATGACGGGGACCGTAAGCGACCGGAGCAGCGGGTGCCATGGATCGAGGTGAACCGGTGCAATTGCCAGATCATACGACCGCTCTGCTGCGGTTGCGGCATCTATCCCCACCTTTCCTCGGTAAACATCGACCAGGTCGGTGAAATGGCCCCTGCCGTTCAGGTATCCTGCGATGTCAAGACCGCCATGGATCGTGTCGATGACAAGAATTCGCATGAAGGATTACAGGGTTGAGAGCACCCGTTCGGCATTCTTTATCATCAGGTCAGCAAGAAGCGGGTCGCTGCCGATGGGATCAGCATAGAGGAGGGGGATGTTCTTTCCGTTCATGGCAAACTGCCCCTTTGTCTCCCCGCCCGATAGCCCTATAATCTCCGGGATATCCTGCAGGATATGCACCCCTTTGGCAAGGAACAGCGGCACGACAACCAGCACTTCGATCGGCTCATTCCGGAACGCATCCATGGAGTCCTTGATGGAGGGGGAGTTCATGTTCATAAATCCGCATTTTACGATAAAATCCGGATATCGCCTGGCAATAAGCCCGGCAGTCTCTTCGACAAGTTCTTTATTATACGGGAGTTTACTTCCATGGCCCACAAGGAGGATGCCCTTCTTACTCATATGGTAATACGTTGTACTGATGGACGTAAAACAATTGCCAATTTTCCCCCCGAACATTCCAGGCAGCACCTCAAAATGCAGGAATCCGCAGGCACTGGAGGGGGGAAGAAAGGGTTTTTATACCATTTTTTGTATATTCCTTCCGGTTTATTTTTAAGGTATTCAAACGATTTATAATCCCATACAATGGATCATCTACTGCATTCGGTGTAATTTTGAAACCTGTCCA
>JAKLGZ010000163.1 GCA_022710385.1 Methanoregula sp. | reverse complement strand
AACGGTTATTCCCCGTGATATACCTGAAGAGGATCCAGAAATTTTCATTTTCATTCGTGCCAGTAACTGTGGCAAGGATTATGGAAGGATACCTCCGGAACTCCGCCTCTCCTACACCCCCACTCTCTTCATACCGGATTGTCTCGGTCATGATTCCTCCACACAGGGGTAATTATCTTAGACTATATAATTTCGTACACGGCATCCTCTTGAGATTAGGCCGGAGAGGATAGATGTGACACGAGAGCACATGCCCCAATGGAGATCAGATACCGTTCAGCCTTTTCGATCAGATTTTGGCGTTTCTCTTCAGGCATGCGGGTGATATAGGTGATGAAGGGAGCCATGCGTGGATTATGCTCAAACAGGTCCCGATGAACATAGAGGAAACGCCAGTAGAGCGCATCCCATACCTCACACCACGGACCCTTGGGATAGTTCCCCATCTTCAGAATATACCGGGACCCGGAGATATATGGCTTGGAGCTCATCATTCCCCCGTCTGCAAACTGGCTCATGCCGTAGACATTGGGCACCATGACCCAGTCGTAGGCATCAACAAAAAGCTCCGAGAACCATTCATAGACCTGGTTTGGATGGAATCCGGCAAGGAGCATGATATTTCCCAGGACCATGAGCCGCTCGATGTGGTGGCAATATCCAGTAGCGAGGACACGCCCGATTGTGGTATCGACGGGTTCGATTCCCGTCGAAGCGTTCCAGAAGCAGGAAGGTACCGGCTGGGTCAGTTCCAGAACATTGGATGCCTGCTCCTTTTTTCCTGCCAGGAGATACACTGCCCTGATAAACTCCCTCCAGCCGATAACCTGGCGGATGAATCCCTCGAGTGATCCAACCGAAACCTCGTATTCCTTTGCATACGCAAGGGTGGCAGCCACCACATTTTCAGGGGTGAGAAGCCCGATATTCAGCAGCGGACTGAGTGCAGAATGAAAAAGGACTGGTTCATTCCGGTGGATCGCATCTTCATAACGCCCGAAGGATGCCAGCCGGTTCACGAGGAAATCCTCGAACCAGCGGTTCGCATCCTCGAATGTCACCGGCCATAAAAAAGGGGTATCATTACCATAGGTCCCCGGAAAATGTTCCTCCACATAGCTGATTGCTTCATGGACATACTCATTCGGCTCGGGATGCCAGACAGGGGGTATCGGGAAATCCTTTGGCAAGGATTCGCGGTTGAGGGTATCGAACGTCCACCGCTTCCCAACCGGCTTTCCATCCTGTTCGAGCAGTATCCCAAGACGTTTTCTCTGTGCGATATAGAACTCCGTGAGATAAAACCTCCTCCCTCCTCTGTAAAACTCTGCAAGATAATCACGGGTGCAGAGGAACATTGGACTCTCGTACGTGACCAGCTTGACTCCCTGCATCGAGCAGGCCTTTTCAATCTCTTCAATCAGGCCGGTTTCCAGCGGATCGCAGAGGTGGATTTCTGAAATGCCTTTCCGGGCCAGCTGGACGATAAGGTCTGTACTGGTGTCAAGATCTGCTGCTTCGATATATTCGACCCTGAATCCTCGTGCAGCAAGGTGGTCGCGATATCTCCTCATTGAGGCACGGTGTAACACGAGCTTCTGCGCATGGAACCGGAAGCGTTTGAAAAACCACGGATCTTCAGCAAGGATCACCGGACGGTCCACAGCCAATGCAGGGTTTTCCTGAAAAAGCTGGTGGGGATAGACAACCGTCGCTTCATGGCCCGCTGTGAAATCTGCTCTTTTTTTTCGTGCAGAGACTCTCATTTTTTACCGGGATTCTCCTTCTTTTTTTGGGCATTTGATGGTTTCAGGTACTTCCAGACATCCCGCCCCCGCTCGATCATGTCGGCAGGCAGGTCTGCA
>JAKLGZ010000162.1 GCA_022710385.1 Methanoregula sp. | reverse complement strand
TCAGTGCCGGATAACGGAGCGGGAGATCCGAAGATCTTTTTTCCCTCTCCTTTTTGAATCGGTGGAAGTTGCTCTCCTTTTTGATTCGCTTAAAGTCGTATTCATCGCAAGTGCCACTCTTGAAAAGGGAGGGGAGATCAGAACGCTCTCATGTGTATGGTACCCGGCATTCCGCATTGGTGCAACGAGGCTTCATCGCTGCCAGAAAGATTGTTCATTCTCCTGTTGGATTCATCTATGATACCCTCCTTCGTGAATGGCGATCAGGTTCCCTCGAATGGTGGTTCTCTCCAAAGACAGGATAACATTGCGTTACAGAGTGAACGTGGTGAAATTTTTACATTCATTCGGGAATTGGGCATGCTTTTTCGTTGAGTATGAAGCTTCAACGTCCGAACAAATGTATAGAAACCGTGTAAATTACTGGATTGCATAATGGTTGCCCGCACCAGGGGGTACCGAAAAAGATAGAAGGTGGTTTTTATGATAGGGACGATCCGAACTGCAAAGAGGCAGTATGGGAGACCCCACTCTTCTTCTCCGAGGGGGGTTTGAGGTGGCCAGGGGGTTTATTCAATCGGACAGATGCGAGACGTTTCGAATGATGCTCCAGGGAGCGTTGCGGGGTGGGTCTCCTTTGCTCCCTGCTGTGCCGGGACGCGTATCTGATGTGATCTGGGGGGACCCTTGGTGGATTTAAAAGACGTGTTCATTCAGAAAAAACTGATGTGTGATTGTGGAACATCAGATTTCGACATCTACTACGAGATCGTGGAGAGGGGGCTTTCAGACAATTACATCTTCTTTGCCCGGTGCAAGACCTGCGGGACGCTCTGGTCTTTTGCGTCCGCGGTCCCTCACTGGGGAAAATACAACAAGACCCCCTATTTCTCTGATAGCAAGGAGATCGAAAAGACAACCTGGAAGCTGCTCGAGGTAGAGAAGAAGAGCCCATTGGTTCCATTAAAGACCGAATAGCGTTCGATGGCAGGAGAGCGCCTTATCCGCCCTCCCACCTCCTCCCCTCATGCGGCCCTTTGGCCGGTGAAGATCACATACCCGAAAAAAAGTCAGGTGATTCCTGCCGCTGATTTTCTGTATCCCGCTCAATACTATTCTGTATCTCTCTCATCCTCCGGCTGCACTGATGGCGAAGGTTCCGTTGCTCGTATCCGTGCAGGCAGCGTAGGTTCCGCTGGTAACCCGGATCAGGTAATCAGTTCCTTGTGGCGTGCTGGCCGGGATGGTCACGGAATACGATCCGGATCCACTCGCACCGATGGGAATACCAGTGAGGGTTTTCAGGACTGCTCCCCCCTTGATCACGTCGATATTCACCGTTGACCCGGGAGTGCCGGAGTAGGTCCAGCTCATGGGGAGGGGAAAACCAATGGGGTAGTTTTCACCTCCGTTCGGGGTCGCGACCATGATCGCGGAACTGATCGTAAACGGACCACTGCTTGTATCAGTGAATGCCCCATTGGTGGTGCTGGTAACCCGGACCTTGTAATCTGACTCCAGGGGGGTATTGTACGGGATCATCAGGCCAAATGATCCCATTCCTCCGGATCCGATGGAGGTGCCTGAAGTGATGACCTTTACCGCCGTCCCTTTGAGGATCTCGATCTTCACCGTGGGTCCCGGATCACCGGTATAAGCCCACCGGATGGTCGGGGTGGAACCCTGCTGCCACTCCTCACCGCCGTTTGGCGTCTCCAGAGAAATGGTACCAACATTGGGACTGATGGTAAAGGAGGTATCACTGGTATCGGTATACGCCGGATTGCTGGTGCTGGTGACCCTGACCAGGTAGTCAGATCCCAGGGGCGTGGTGTAGGGGAATGTCAGGTTGTAGGAACCAAATCCCCCTGTCCCAATAGGGGTGTTCGGAGTGATGACCTTCACTGCTGACCCCTTGATCACCTCAATCTTCACGTGGGAACCCGGATCACCGGTATAGGTCCACTGGAGGGTCTTTGTGGAACCCTGCTGCCACTCCTCACCACCATTCGGCGTT
>JAKLGZ010000161.1 GCA_022710385.1 Methanoregula sp. | reverse complement strand
TCTTCGGCAGTCTCAAAAGGAAATCCTACGATCACGTCGACCACCGGCTTCAGGCCGGCATCGCGGCACAACTCCACCGCATGGATGACATCATCGACCGAGTGCCCGCGCTTCAGATGCTCAAGCACGCTGTCACTCCCTGACTGGGCGCCGAACTGAAGACTGGTGTTGGCACAATACCTGGTGATCAGGGAGAGTGCCTCTTCGGACACGAACTCGGGCCGGACCTCGCTAGGAAACGTCCCGAGATAGATATTGTTCCGGAGCCGTTTCAGGAGCCGTTCCACCTTGGCGAGGCAGGGCCGTCTGCCGTCGGAACCATAGGCGAGGGCATTCGGAGTGACGAACCGTGCATCCCGGTACCGCGAGGCGTACCGGGCAACCTCATCGATGCTCCTGTGCCGCATGGCATGGCCGAAGATCCTTGGGGTCTGGCAATAGGCGCAGGAGAACGGGCATCCCCTGGATAGCTCCACGTATCCTTTCATCTGCGAAAACGGGGGCCAGGCATCTAGACGGACCATGCTGTCGGCAGGCCGGAAGCCGTGGCGGGTGGCTACGCCCGGGACCGTATCGGCGGTTCCCTTTTCGATCGCAAAGAGGAGTTCCGGCAGGGTACGTTCGCCTTCTCCGACAACCACGTAGTCCGCCTTCTCTGCCACTTCCCGGTAGCATGCCGTAGCGTAGGGTCCTCCCGCAATAGTAATACAGTCCCCCGCTTCAATCTCCGTAAGAAGGGAAGTGGCATTCAGCGAACTGAGGCTGTAACAGGTGATATCAGGGGCTGGTGCACTGACAGGCGAAAGCAGGATACCCTCACGTTCACACGCCGCATAGAGGGCGGCGTAGGTATTCCTGGTCCCGCTGGTGAACCTCCAGTGTACCTTCATTTCTGTGGTAGTGTCTTGTCCGGGATAAAAAAAGGAAGGGGGCGCTATCCCCGGGTCCGGTAAGGCACGAGCTGGTCGATGATCTTATAGGTCTTCCCGGTATTCAGTGTCACATACACCTCGATCCGGTCGGACTCCTTCGTCCCCTGGATATCCACCTCGTCCTGCATCTCGGCCGTAAGGTGCTCGATAATCACCTCTCCATCCGACCGCGTGAGGCGGACAAGGATATCCCTGGTGGCTATCTGTCCTTCTCCCCCGGCAAAGATGACTTTGATGGTCGCTGTTATGGGATCTTTCTCGTTTATCTGGACCGTGACTGACTGGCCGGGCGGCATGGTGACGGTCGGACCCGGTGTCATACTGTCCGGTTGGCTGCCCGGGGGTATTCCGGGTATACTTTCCGTGCAGCCTGCACAGAGGAGAGCCATAGCCGACAGAAGGATGAAGAACAGAACCTGGTTCTGCATAACAGAGACTCTATAAATCGAACAGGTTTAAAAAATTGTTCAACCTGGGGGTTCAGGGTATGCCATCCTGATCGTATTCGATCGTTCCCGTATCGCCATCTACGGTGATGCAGGTCCCGTTCCGGAGTTGCATGATGTCCTCTTCAGGTTGGTCTACCATGGGGATCTTGCCCATGATCGCACCTACAGCAATGATGGGATCCGCCCTTGTATTGATGATGCCCGCAGGGGCTTTTTTGTTCCTCTTCAGGGCATAGAGGACATACGATCCTACCGTCGATCCTTTCCCATGTGGGAAGGCGAGGACCTTTCCGGTGATGCTCTCCCCTTCAAGAGGATGCCCCTTCTCAACGATGATACCCGTGTCAGGATCAACTCCGGAGAGGAAGGAGATGGCAGCAGGACTGACGAGGAGCTCGCCTGTCCCTCTCCCCCGTGATATCCCTCGCCCATGGACTATCAAAATCACACCTAATAAATGGTAGGAATCCGAATATAATAGTATAATGGAAGAAACCATCCTCACCCCATCGGGTGAGTCTGAACTCAGCTGGCAGCTGAAGGCACAGGACCTCGAGTCCCAGCTCCTTGACCTCAAGGTAAGGAACGATGAGCTGGCCCGGGACAATGCCCAGCTCAAGCGGGAGAACAATCAGCTCAAGAGGATGCCCCTTTTTGTCGC
>JAKLGZ010000160.1 GCA_022710385.1 Methanoregula sp. | reverse complement strand
CAGGGATAAATTCGAGCAGGCGTGAGAATTCTTTCAGGCTGTGGGCCGAATACCCGATGAACCGGTGGCCCGAATGGAAATGGAAAGCCTTCTCGGGGGGCAGGCATCGGAGAACCTGTGCAGCGGCCGGTGACCAGAGGTCTTCCCTGCAGGAAGCCTCACAGCGGGCAAGAGCAATCAGGTATGCCGAAAAGTAGTCATACGCCTCCTGGCTCGTGGACCGGATCGCGACCCGCCCGCATGATCCTGAAATAGTGTCCATGCGCGAGAAATGGTCGGTGCTCTGGAACCTCCGCCAGGATTCCTGATCAGGAATCAGGTAGCGGGCGTCCTCGAGGCACCAGAACGCTGACTGCTGGAGGATGGTCCGGATACCAGTCAGGGCATACGCCCGATCGGAAGATACAAGACCGAGATCTTCCAGCCGGATCTCTGCCCTGGGGTGGTTCCGGGCTGCCGATAACGGGAGGATGGGGCTGATCTCCCGTGAACGGAGGGCTTCCGGCAGACCATGGAAGAACTGCCCCAGTGCCCGGGCTCCACCAGCTGCTCCCGAAAATATTCCTGCATCTACACGGACGTGTATGCAGTCGCCCGGGGTTTCTGCGATCCACCCCGCATATTTTTCCGGGGTCAGTGGATACCGGTCCCACGTGACGTCCCCGAACCGGTGGGCGATATCATCAGAGAGACGACAATTCCTGATCAGGACGGGCAGATCATTGCAGGAATAGACATAGTTCGGATTAAGGACAGGGAGGATCGATTCATCCGCCTCGGAATAGAGGGCGGCAAAACCGAGTGCCCTGATAGCGTTGGTAAGTTCAGAGTTGAAGACGAACTCGGTATTTTCAAAGACCTCCGGCCTCTTCCCAGAAAGCCCCTCCATCAATTCTGCATGCCTGCTGACCTGGCTTATGAATTCACCGGTTTCCGAGAAGAGACCAGCAACGCTCCGGTAGTAGGTCTGCCCGAGTATCGCGACTGCCTTGTGGCGGAGCAGCTGCACCAGGATATCGGCCGCGTCGTTCTCGTCTCCGAGAAACTGCTCGATTGCGACACCTGAAACATTGATCGAGAGGGGTTCCCCTGCATCCAGCCAGGAGAGGCTCATCTCCATGGCAGGAAGAGCAGCCTGCGAGAGGTACTCCCTGAAACGGGTTCTCTGTGATCGGGAAAAACAGGTGCTGCACTCCCTGGGACGATCGGTTGCATGGGCGCCAGTCTCTACAAAGTAGGGATAATGAATGTTCAGTCCCATGCAGAAGTGCCGACATCCTCTCCCGTTCATTATGAGTGATGATTACTAGTTGGGAGTATTTAATTGAGGCAGATGGGGAACGTTCAGGGGGATTGTTCTTCCTTTTCAGTAGCTTTCCGGGCGGTACACACACGCATGTCCTGTTATGAATCTCTCTTCGATTGGAACCGTTTCATCCCGATTCGGATTTCCCTACTTCACCAGGGGGTATAAACAAGGGAAGGGAGATACTATACCCAGGATAAAGGTCATGTGGTTCGAACTCCTGGTCCTGCTGATGGGAACTGCTTTTGGGTATTTCCGGAGCGGAAAAGAAGACATCAGGAGCATCATCCGGCAGGGTTTGATCTATGGGATCCTACTCGGGATCGTGCTCGGGATCCTTTCAATTTTTGCTCCTTCCGGGATGAGTATCGATGCAGGGGTGCAGGGAGCAATCGGCCTCTCGGTCAGGATCATCATCCTGGTGATCCTGTTCATCATCGGGATCATGATCGGAGACGGTATCGAGATGTACAGAAAAAATCATTAATGAGGGAGTTGGGCAGACCCCCGGTTGATGGAAAGGGTCCACACGTTCACCCTAAACTTCCTTATATCCTCCTGTGACATCCCGGGAGAAAGATGGCTGGAGGTATTTCCATCCCTGGAGAGGGGCCTCCGGACTATACTCCAGGAGGATTGTCCCCTTTCTTCTTTGCTTCGGAGGTCGATCTCTTCTCGCCTTTTCGCTTTCTCCACCAGCGGTAGATCAGGTACAGTACGATCGCCAGGATGATCAGAGGGATGATGGATATGAGGATGATGATCAACCCCCCGGTAACTGCAAGGAATCCCTGTATCCCGTCGTTGAGCACCGAGACAAGAGAGAATTCTTTGCCCTGTCCTACCG
>JAKLGZ010000016.1 GCA_022710385.1 Methanoregula sp. | reverse complement strand
GACTACTGGATGATTGCCCTTCCGCTGCGGTTGAGCGGGCTTGATGGCTCTCCCTGCCGAGCTCTCCTGTTCGAGGGGTGGGAGGAGGAACACCCATCATGGACCTTATACGAAGTGCAATAAAGAGACTGCAAACGAGGATCGAAGGATCGGGATCAGAGGAAGGAGTAGTCAGGATTGATATTGATCCTGACAGGGTTGTCTGCCAGTATGAGATGGGTGCCTGCCTGAAAGCAGCGTACGGCGGACGGTCCTCCGAGTTTGTCACTATAGATCCATTGACGGCAACAACCCGGATCGGATTCATGTTCGGTGCAAAGCTGGAACAATCGCGGCAACGGGCTGCGGCATGCGCTATCCTGAACGTGGTTGCAGGATTTTTCTGTATTTCCCGTGTCCTCAAGTCGTGCCCGCCCGAATGTCATCGTGAGTGCCTCGGTGCGCTCAGGTGCGAGATGGGGGATGTCCCGGTATACCCGGTTGGGATGATGGCGGCAGCAAAGGAAAAATTCTCCCATCTGGTGACTGACCCCCATGCTGCAGAGATTATTCTGGTCGTTGGTGATGGACTGATCCACCCTGAGATCGGCGATCTTATTGAAAAATATCGGGAAGAAAAAAGGATCCTCTTCCTCTCCCCCTCCACAGGCGGGGTAAGTGCCCTGCTGGGATGCGAGCACTGGTGCCCCTTCGGACGGGCATAGGGATAACATCCCCCCGTGTCAACATCTTTCCATGCTTTTTGGCTCTTCAGGGGTGCGCAGGAAGTTCGGGCAGGAACTTTTTGACCTCTCTTTACTCATCGGACCCTCCCTTCCTTCTACGGGTGGTCGTATCCTTCTTGGGACCGACACACGGGCTACCGGACCGGTCCTGAAAAATCTCATATGTGCGGGAATTCTTGGGGGAGGGGGGAACGTATGGGATGCCGGAATTGTTCCAACACCTGTGATCGGGTGGGGGGCTCGCCTATATGATCTTGGGGTGATGATTACGGCATCGCATAATCCGGAAGAATATAACGGTTTAAAAATCTTCAATCGCGACGGATCATCAATTTCCTCTGCACAGCAAACCTTCATCGAGGGAGGAATAACAAATCCCCCATGGAGTGCCTGGGATCACCAGGGGACATTGCATGATGTTGATGCATCAACTCCCTATCTCACTGCAGTGCTGGAGAGCCGGACTGCAGTGTCTGATCTCAGCCTCTTCCTTGATTGTGGGAATGGGGCAGGAAGTGTAATCAGTCCGAGGCTGCTCTCTTCGCAGGGAGCAGCGGTATCCTGCATCAACTGCAACACGTCAGGGATATTTGCCCGTCCCTCTGAGCCTATTGCTGAGAACCTCACCTATATTGGAACCCTGGTAAAAGAGGCGGGCGCTGATGGAGCCGTTATGCATGACGGTGACGCTGATAGGATGATGGCTTTCGATTGCCAGGGGCGTTTCATAAGCGGAGACCACCTTCTGATGCTCTTTGTCAAATATCTCGGGCTTCATTCGATCGTTACAACGTCTGATGCATCGATGGCGATTGAGGAGATCGCCACTGTGAGGAGAACCCCGGTGGGAGATTCATTTGTATCGGCCGAGCTCACGAAGTGGGGGCAGTTTGGGGGGGAACCTTCCGGTGCCTGGATATTTCCTGAACACTCGCTCTGTCCTGATGGGCCATATGCGGCGTCCCTCTTCTGCGAGATAGCATCTGAATGGGATATTGCCGAAGAGATAGATGCACTGCCCACGTATCCGATTATCCGCGAATCCCTTCCCTGCGAAAGGTCCCGAGAAATACTCTTTGCGCTCGGGGCGGAGAATCCAACTGATGGAATCCGCATTGAAGAAGAAAACGGTTGGTGTCTCATCCGTGCATCGGGGACCGAACCAAAAATCCGGTTAACGGCAGAAGGAACGAATCGAATGATTGCGAAAACAATGATCAGGAACGGGCGTGAGCTGCTCAAAAAGTGGAAAAGTGCTTAAGTCGAAAGCGCGATGATATCAGCATGCAGTGCGTCATCCTGGCAGCTGGTGAGGGAAAGAGAATGCGCCCCCTCACCGCGAATCGCCCTAAGGTGATGCTCCCCCTCGCAAACAAACCCATGGCAGCGCACCTTCTCTTCGAAGCCCGCGAAGCCGGAATTTCAGATTTTATTTTTGTTGTCGGGTATCAGGAGCAGGAAGTCAGGGATTATTTCGGAGACGGAACTGATTTCGGAGTCAAAATCAGGTACGCCACCCAGCGTTATCAGAGGGGAACAGCTGATGCCCTTAGGGTGGCAGAAGGTATGATTTCCGGCAGGTTCCTGATGATGAATGGGGATATGGTCGTGAAAAGCCAGGATATCACCAAATTTTTGGAAATGACGCCTCCATCAATTGGTATTTACCGTTCGGATCACCCCAAGGACTACGGAGTTATTGTAATGGAGGGGGACAAGGTAACCGCTCTCGAGGAGAAATCAGAGCGGCCGAGAGGCTCTCTGATCAATGCTGGCATGTACCTTCTCACTCCCGGTATTTTCAGTGTACTCAAAGATCTGTCATCATCACCCCGGGGGGAGTATGAGCTTACCGATGCACTCATGATCTCCATCGCGAATCGCGAGCTTACCGGCTATCTCTTATCATCCTGGATTGATGTCGGGTATCCCTGGGATCTGCTCGATGCTAATGCAGTTCTTTTAGAACATATCTCCTGTACCAATTTTGGAATCCTCGAGGATGATGTCCAAATCAGAGGCAAAGTGTCAATCGGGAATGGGACGGTTGTTAAATCAGGATCTTATATTGAAGGCCCCTGTTTTATAGGGGACAATTGTACTATCGGACCTCATGCGTTCTTACGAGGGGCTACTACAATCGGAAATGGATGTCACATCGGGCACAGTACCGAGATAAAGAATTCCGTGATTATGAAAAATACAAAAATTCCTCACTTCAATTACATTGGTGACAGTGTGGTGGGGAGCGGGTGCAATTTTGGTGCCGGGACAAAGGTGGCGAACCTGCGTCATGATCATGGCACAGTGAAAATCCGCGGCATTGATACCCGTCGATCAAAGATGGGAGCCGTTATAGGAGACGATGTGCGATTCGGGATCAATTGTTCTGTCAACGTAGGGACAGTAATCGGGAGCAGGGTGAGCGTTGCACCCCATTGCTTCATTGAAGGTTGGATCGCAGATGAGACGAAAGTTCGGTAGGTGAGCGATGCAGGCAGTGATAATTGCAGCAGGGGAAGGGAAACGACTGAGGCCCCTCACTCGGAACCGGCCAAAGGCACTCCTTCCGGTAGCCAACAACCCAATAATCGATTATCCCATCCAAGCTCTCTCCGGATGCGGAGTTCGTGATATTATTGTGGTGGTAGGTTACAGGAAAGACCACGTAATCCGCTATCTGGATCGGTTGGACATCCCTGTGCAGATCGTTGAACAGAAAAAACAGCTCGGAACAGCTAATGCCCTGTCATGTGCTGAGCCCCTGATTAAAGAAGATTTTCTCATCGTACCCGGTGACAATTACATTAACCAGGGATCCATTGCAAAAATCCTCAATAAGAAAAATGCCGTTCTTGTCAAGGAGCACCCCTACCCCTCCAATTTCGGCGTCGTTCTGATGAAAGGTGGAGAAGTGAGTTGTATCCTCGAAAAACCCGAGCGGGCACCCTCATTTACAGTCTCAACAGGAATATTCTCTCTCCCTTGTGAGTTTCTCTCGCAGCTGACCAGCAACGATCTCACCGATTCGATCAATGAGATGATAAAGCAGGGGGGGCATCTCTCTGCAGTCACCGCGGATGACTGGCAGGATGCGGTCTATCCCTGGGATCTGTTAGCCCTTAATGTGAAGACCCTGTCAATGATAATCCCCCAAAAATCCGGTATCATTACCAGCGATGCACGGATAAGTGGGGCAGTCCGGATCGGAAGAGGATCTACCATCGGCCCTTTCACCACTATTACCGGCCCGGTGGTGATCGGTGAGAACGCTGTCATAGGGTCTCATTGTTGCATCGGACCCAATGTGAGCATAGGAGCAAGGGTGAAGCTCGAACCCTTTACAATGCTGCAGAATGCGCTCCTTATGAATGATGCCGCGATCGGATCCCATTCACAGGTTACTGAAGCGGTAATCGGGGAGGGATCAGTGTTGGGTGATCATACCACCATAGCACCGGGTGTACCGATGCTTGAGATTGAGGATACGCTCATCCGGGGCAGGTTCGGATGTGTGCTTGGTGACCACGTTCGATCCGATCCGTTCTGCATCTATCAGGGGGCGATTGTGGGGAACAATTCTCGAATAAGGGGAGGGAAGATGATCTCCGGGCTCGAAGCGTTCCAGGACGGGGTACTGGTGGTCTGAGGTGTGTGGCATCTTTGGGTATATCGGGAGAGGTAGGGCACCTGAGATCGTACTCGAGGGATTAAAACGCCTTGAATATCGGGGTTACGATTCTTTTGGAATCGCAGTACCTGGTAATCCCCTCCAGGTCGTAAAAAAGCAGGGGCGTATCTCAGACGCGGGTGATTGCGCGGCCTCCCTTTCCGGCCCGGTTGCGATCGGGCACACCCGCTGGGCGACGCATGGTGTACCGAGCGATGCGAATGCGCATCCCCATCTGGACTGTACTGGGACATTGGCTGTTGTTCATAACGGCATTATCGAGAACTATTCAATTCTGAAACGGGAACTTGTCGCCCGCGGGCATGTATTCCGATCGGAGACCGACACTGAGGTGATCGCCCATCTTCTGGAGGAGGTATACCACGGCGACCTGAAATGCGCAGTGGAGACGATACTTCCGCGGATAAAAGGTTCTTACGCCCTTCTTGTGATAGCCCGGGGGGATACCCGGATCATTGCGGCCCGCCAGCATAGTCCGCTCGTTCTTGGAATGGGGGATGGGGCTTCTTTTGCTGCATCGGATATGACTCCTATTGTTGAACATACCCGGAGGGTGATGATACTCGAGGATGGGGATATCGCAAGTCTCACTCCTGATACGATCCAGATATCGAACGGTGGCAATCCCGTGGAGCGGAAGGAAGAGATCATCCGGTGGTCGGTCGATGCGGCCAGAAAGGGAGGATTTCCGCACTTCATGATCAAGGAGATCTTCGAACAGCCGGATGTCTTCTCTGATACCATCCGGACCCTCCGAAGTGAGGACCCTCCCTCCTTGCTAAAGGAAGTACCGCAGGTAACCCTCATCGCGTGTGGGAGCTCCTATCATGCAGCATTGGTCTTCAAGTATCTTCTTGAAGAACGGTGCAGAATTCCGGCGAGGGTTGAGTATGCTTCAGAATTCCGTTATTTCACTCCTCCAGTAGAGGGTCTCGTAATCGGGATCACCCAATCCGGAGAAACGGCAGATACCCTGATGGCGCTCCGGATAGCAGCCCTCCATAATTGTTCCACGCTTGCAATTGCGAACGCTGTGGGGAGCTCAGTCTCACGAATCGCTGATCACACGATACTCATGCGTGCCGGCCCGGAGATCAGTGTAGCAGCGACAAAGTCATTTATCGCGGAGCTTGCCGTATTCCTCCACCTGATCGATATGATTCGTGAGGGGGCTTGCGCAGCCCGGCTCGATTATGCTCACCGTGCTATCGATGAGGCTCTCCTCCTTGATCTCTCTCTCGCTGTGGAATGTTGTCTTCCTGCAAAGGATATTTTCTTTGTAGGGAGAGGTGCGTATTACCCGATTGCACTTGAAGGGGCTCTCAAGATGAAAGAGATCTCCTACATTCATGCTGAGGGATATGCTGCCGGGGAGATCAAGCATGGTCCCTTTGCCCTGTTGTCAGAGCATACCCCCGTTATTGCCATCTGTCCCCCTGGTGATAGCTATGGAGTCATGATGTCTAATATCCGCGAAATGAAAGCGCGGGGAACACCTTTGATCCTTCTCGGGGAAAAAGACGACCGCGATCTCGAGGAAATCTCTGATGTTTTCATACCATTGCCCTGGGCAAGTTCAGTTGCCGGGCTTCTATCGGCTACGGTTATTCTGCAGCTCCTTGCCTACCATACTGCGAATGCCCTCAAGCGGGATATCGACAAGCCACGAAACCTGGCAAAGAGTGTAACGGTGGAGTAAGGATATAGACATTTCTCTGATAATTCGTAGTTCAGTACCAATCTGAAGAAAACGGCTCAATTTTTAAAATTCTCCCTGGCTATGGCCAATAGGTCATTTTTTGGAATTCTTACGAAATTATCTATGGCTTTTCAACTTGCATGCTTGTGATCCTCAAGGGAGCCTGTAATTTTTTTTAGTAACTATTTTCTCCAAGGATCGATACGTTCTGACCGATTCGAGTTCATGGTGTGACTCATCTCTGTGTATTGAGTTCCGATTGAAAGAATTATTCGATAGCAAAAAAACCAATCAGTAATCCCCCTCTCATGAAACGGCAGTGTCTGTGTTGGATTAGTGTAACTTATAAAAAGCATATCCGGATGATACTCCGGACATTGTTCGAAAATGATGCCCGACCTTCTTTAGAGATATACAAAGTGAGAGACATACCGAGACATACCCTTATACATCCCCATTCAGATACTTGTGATCAGGAGATAGCATGGAAATATTGGCAAAGATGAAGGATAAAAGAACAATTTTTGTGGCAGTGATCCTGGTAGTGCTCTTTTTTTTGGTGTTATATATCCGGGCTTTACCCCTGATTAACCTGGGTACTACCGATGTTCTCAATATTGTAGGGAGTGATGATCCCCTCTATAACCTCCGGCAGATCGAACAGATCATTGCTAACTTCCCGGGCTACAGCTGGTTTGAGGCAATGACACTCTTTCCAACGGGCCAGACTGTGCCATGGGGACCTTTGTTCACCTTTATCTGCAGTGTTGTATGCCTTCTGGCAGGAGCAACAACCCGGACGGAAATCATCCAGGCGGCGCTCTGGGTACCCCCCATCCTCGGGGCACTGATGGTCCCGGTCATCTTTTTTCTTGTCAGAAAAATCTGGGACTGGAAAGCCGGCCTGATTGCTGCAGCCCTGATCGCCGTTATCGGTGGACAATTCTTCTTCCGTTCTTTGGCGGGGTACCTTGACCACCACATAGCAGAGGTATTCTTCAGCACCATCTACTGCATAGCCTATCTCTACGCTCTTGATTTCTGCCGGAAGAGTTCAATCGACTTCAAACAATGGCACACTCTTAAATATCCAATCGTGGTCTCCTGCATTGCCGGCGTTGCTTATGTCCTCGGCTTCCTCACCATGCCGACCATGATCCTCTTTGCCTTCATCACTGCCCTCACCACCATTGGTCTCTTCATTTACGAATATTACCATGGGAGACACGGGGAATACATTGTCGTGATCAATACAGTGGTGTTTGGCATTGCACTAGTCGTCTCCCTCTTTTTCCAGCCTTCCAGCGGATTTGCGCTTTACTTCTATTCAATTGGACACCCCATCTCCTACCTGCTCCTGATTATCGGTACAATCATCCTGTATGTTCTCTCCCGATTCCTGAAGGGAAAACCTTGGTACAGCTATCCAGCTATCGTCATTGCGCTCATGGTAGTCGGTATCCTGGTCATGGCTTTAACGCTTCCAGCCCTTTTCCAAACATTTATAGAAGGGCTGCAATCATTCTTCGGCCTCAGTCCCTATACCGTTACCATCCAGGAGGCGCGGCCATGGACCCTTGGTGAGGCCTGGGCGGTCTTCAACTTCGGCCTCCTGCTGATGATCGGAGGCATCCTCGTCCTCCTGTATAAGAACTGGAAGGAATACCGGCCCGGAAATATTTTTGTCCTTGTCTGGTCGTTCTTTGTCATCATCGCAGCATTCCGGGAAGTCCGGTACGAATACTACCTGGCAGTGAACATTGCCCTGCTCGGGGGCATCTGTGTCGCGTATGTCCTCGAGCGTGCCTGGCCGGATATATTGGCAATGGGAAAAAGGACTGCTGTAAAGGAGCCGGAACCAGAGCAACAGCAGGTGAAGGGATCGGCGAAAAAGAAAAAGGCTGACCGGATCTCGCAGAAAGCAACCAGAAAAGCTGTTTCGAAAACAAAGATCAACTATGCCAATATTCTCCTTGCCGGCCTTGCCTGTGCCTTCGCTATCATCTTCGCGATATTATCGTTACAGCAGCAGTATGCCGTGGCATCTTCTGGTGGGATACGGATGAATCAGGACTGGAGGGAGTCGCTGGAATGGATGAACACACACACTCCTGAAACTGGGGTTGACTATTACACTATCTATGAAAAGGACACCTTCACGTACCCTGCAACAGCATACGGGGTCATGTCCTGGTGGGATTACGGACACATGATCACCTATCTCGCTAACCGCATCCCGAATGCAAACCCATTCCAGGCGGGAGTAGCTGGACCGAACGGTTCTGCGACGTTCTTCGTATCAGGGATGGAATCGGCCACCAACGAAGTCGCGAACAATCAGAGCACCCGGTATGTGGTGACCGACATCGAGATGGCGACAGGCAAGTTCTGGGCGATGGCGACGTGGTACAATACCACCGAAAAGCAGGCACCCTATCAACCAACCTACTACATCCCCGATCCCGCGAATCCAGGTACCTATCAGCCCCTCACTGCATACACGGACCTGTATTTCCTGACCACGGTATCGAGATTACACAACTTCGATGGTTCCTACACTCCCGCTGGAGAAGTTTATTATGTCGAGTATACCACCTCGATCGGTACCAGGTCAGACCAGATGGTAATCGCCAAGGCTACTGTCATGGATGCCGAGGAAGCAAATGCCTCCGCAGCCCAGTATAACCAGCAGGCACAACCCGGGACTGGTGCTGCTGTAATAAGTACGAATTTCATCCAGCCGACAACCAATATCCCAGCGCTCAGCCATTACCGGCTTGTCCATGAATCGCCGACCAATGTGTTCTCTGGTTCTTCTCCCGATGTGAAGTACGTAAAGATATTTGAGTATGTCCCAGGGGCCCGGATCAAGGGAGAAGGGATCATCGAACTGCCTCTGGTTTCCAACACCGGGAGAGCGTTTGTGTACCGCCAGCAGAGTACGAATGGGGAGTTTGTCGTACCCTATTCTACCGAGGGGAATCCCTATGATGTACGGGCGGCTGGCAAGTACAAGATTACCGGAACCGGAAGGCAGATCTCGGTTTCAGAAGACGCGATCATGAGAGGCCTTCAGATCACCTGAACGATGACATCCCAGTGCTCGGCCATCTGCGGGGAGGAATTTACCGCCCACGATATGGCGATCTCCCGCGAGAACCGGGCACGCATCGAGAACGTCATCAGCCGCATCCCGAATTACGTCAGACGTTATCCTCCTGAACCGGCACGGGCAGGAGATCTCGAACGGGTCCATGATCCCCGGCATATCCGGATGATTGAGGAGTTCAGCTCGTATCATGGTCTCCATTATATCGACATGGACACCTACGTGACTGAGAATTCCTATGCCACTGCACTCCTCGCTGCCGGATCGTCCATCAGGGCATGCAGCAGGGCATTGGACGGGGAACACTGCTTTGCCCTCATCCGGCCGCCAGGGCACCACGCCGAACCAGACCGGGCGATGGGATTCTGCCTCTTCAACAATGCAGCGGTTGCCGCTGCATGGGCCCTCCAAACGATCGACCGTGTCGCCATTATCGACTGGGATCTCCACCATGGGAATGGAACGCAGAAGATCTTTTACCAGAGCGACCGGGTGCTCTTCTGCTCTATCCACCAGAGCAATGCCTTCCCGGGAACAGGATGGATCGATGAGATCGGTGAGGGGAGAGGTCGGGGGTTCACCCTGAACGCCCCGGTATTACCTGGCAGCACCATCGATGATTATGCCTGCGTATTCAGCGATGTGTTTGCCGAGGCCCTCTCTCACTTCTCCCCCGACCTCCTGATCATCTCCGCCGGCCAGGACCCTCTGGCCGATGATCCCATGGAAGGGATGCGGCTCTTCCCCCGGGATTTCGGGGTCCTGACCCGAATCCTCATGGAAGCACAGGAGAGTCCCCTGGCCCTCGTCCTGGAAGGGGGATATGGCCCCTCTCTCGGCGAAGCGGTTGCTGCGATATTTGATGCACTGCATGGAAGGCCGGTAAAAATGCCCTCCGGCTATCCCCGTCAGAGTACGCGGAAAGTTGTCACCCATTTAAAGAAAGTGATGATATGAGGCCGTTATCCCCTGAATCAACATCTGAGAGGATTATTCATCTCCACCTTCAGAAGAGGGATTATTTTTCCAAGGATTGCCAAATCTTCGGAGAGATCATGGAATAGATGCCCCTATCTCCCGGTATGTACCAGGATACGCGCAGGATTGACGTGTGAAACTTCAAATCCTGGTATGATGACCCTGACAACCGGGATGACAGTCCGTGTGAGATCACAGACACAAACCCTCTCAGCGAAGGATCGCAGTTCCTCAAGCACCAGCCGGATGTCATCATCGATATAGGGAGTGCTCAGATCGTCCATGGAAGAGATCGGGAACTCTTCTGCAGGGGCAAACCACTCCCTGTTAATCCGTTTCATACGGTCATACCCTGCCCGCTCAACCAGGCTTTTCCGGCCGGGATTCTCTCTGCCGCCAGACAAGTGCGAAGCCCGGCTCTGGGCTACCTCGGTAAGGGCCCGGAGTGCTGCGATAGAAGGATCGGGATGCGTCCCAGAACCCATCACGAGCAGTTCCGGGTCTTTGGTTTCCGTGTCATCTGCTGCTGCCGCAACGGTAGGAATCCGGGTTTTCCCGGAAAGCAACCAGAGGTGTATCTCGATCCCGCTTGACTCCATCTTATTCCTGATATCCCGTGCCGGACTGGGGTGGTCAAGCTCAAGCCGCCTCCCCATGCAGCGGGTTCTGCTGGCAACACTCATATCATCCCGTTCCATCACCTCGAGAATACCATGCAGGATTGCCTCTTCCCTCACGTTCCCGCTTGCAAGACCGTTGGTGTCGCTCTGGAACAACGGAAAGGTCATACCCAGCGTATCATACGGATGGAAGACCGCGTTGCTTGGCATATACACCTCATCACCTGAGAGCAGGTCCAGTGCAGGACTCCAGTGAAGTTTCTCCCGTTCATGCAGATCCCGTGGCAGGATAAGATCTGCCGGATTGACCGTCCTGTGTACGGGCAGTTCTTCGTATGCTGCATACTCCATCCGGTCCATCCGGTATTCTGCACTGTATCGCTCCACTGCTTCCATCATTGCCGATACTTTCGCCTGGACAGGATCCTTGCCCTTGCCGGCGTGGTAGCGGACACCTCCCCGCGCTGCACGGGGGCGGAAGGCCGAAAAACAGGGGATCCCTATTCTGTCAGACGGGGTGATATCCTTCACCTCTTCAACCCCTATCATCTCCATTAGGGGACTCACTGAAACGAGTGTTTCATCGGGAGATTTTACCCGGTGGGTTCCGTCAAGATACTGCTTCCTGACCCTTTGCAGCGTGAAGCTCATCATTCGTTATGGCATAGAAAATATCTTTATAGTATCCTTATGCCTCAATGTTAGGTATGAACGCCGAAGAACTGGTAATCGGGATGCAGGTCCGCTATCCCAGGACCGGGACAAGCGGCAGGGTGACCCGTGTCGAGCAGCAGCATGGTGACCTGTTTGCTGAGCTTGACAGCACAGGTCTCCTGTATAAGATAGCGGAACTGGTGCCTGCCGCTTCGACAAAAGGGAAAGAGGAGAAGAGCCCGGAGAAGGATCTGGAGAGTATCAAAAAGGAAAGGGAGTTTTTATCAGACGAGGCCTTCCGCGAAGCGCTCTCGCATACGGACCAGAGCTGCGAGGGTGGAGGTTAATCGTTGATTGGGATCGTCGTCAACTTGACTGACTCAACTCCCTTCTGGGACATCAGTCGTTCAGCAAGGGTTTTCAGGTCAGACCCTTCTCCCCTTATGAGAATAATCTCCAGACATCGGTCGTGGCTTACATGGGAGTGAAGCGTTGCCTGAATGATCCCCATGAATTCGTGCTGGATATCAGTCAGGGTTGAGAGCAACCCCCGTTGGTCATGGTCATAGATCATAGTGATGACCCCCTGACGCTCCCCTTTGACATCAGACATCCACTTGTAATAGGTGATATAGCTCCGTATCGCATCCCTGATCCCTTCCGAACGGGAGGAGTAGCCCCGGTAGTTGATGATCTCATCGAATTTGTCCAGAAGGTTTTTTGGAAGCGATATCCCAATCCTCGAGAGCTCTGTATCAATCGTCATCAGAAGGTACCTCGGATAATGAGATCTGCACAGATCCTCCACTTAATCCTTCCGGCCCATCATTGGTAAAGTACCACTTTTTCAGAAGATTTCCAGAAAATGCCCATTACCCTCTCCACCTCCCATGGACTAGTTTCATAACTATACGGCGATCCATGACCGGTTTGTATAAGTAGGTTCATTCAATATTACATAAGGAGGTTTGATCGCATTTGCGTGATGTAACAATTCCAGGCGTCAATATCGGAGTCGTCGGTCATGTGGATCATGGAAAGACCACGCTTGTCTATGGGCTCACGAAAGCATGGACGGATCGGCACAGCGAGGAGATAAAACGGGGCATCTCGATACGCCTGGGATACGCGGATGCGACATTTTACCGGTGTGAAGGGTGCGCCGGTTCCGATTCATTTTCGACGACACCCGAATGTCCGATCTGTGGGACAAAGGGTGTCCCGTTCCGATCCGTATCATTTGTCGATGCACCTGGTCATGAAACCTTAATGGCAACGATGCTGTCAGGTTCTGCCCTTATGGATGGGGCTATGCTTGTGATAGCGGCAAATGAACCCTGCCCACAACCTCAGACAAAAGAACATCTGATGGCGCTCGAACTTGTCGGGATCAAAAGAATAGTGATCGTGCAGAACAAGATCGACGTCGTATCACAGAAAGATGCTCTCAGGCACTACGAGCAGATCAAGGCATTCGTGAAAGGTACCGTTGCTGAAGGCGCTCCGATCATCCCGATCTCTGCACAGAAATCGATCAATATCGGGGCAGTGATCGAGGCGCTGGATGCGGTAATTCCGGAGATAGAGCGTGATCCGGGCGCAAACCCTGTCATGCTGATTGCACGCTCCTTCGATATCAATAAACCTGGATCGAACTGGCGTGATGTAAAAGGAGGCGTGATAGGGGGATCCCTGATCCGTGGGGTTTTCAAGGAGGGGGATGACATAGAGATCCGACCCGGCCGGCAGATCCAGGCAGAGAACAAGATACGGTGGGAACCGATCACGACGAAGATAACGACTATCAATGCCGGATCCAAAAAAGTCCCGGAAGCAGGCCCGGGTGGGCTGCTGGGAATAGGAACCAAACTCGATCCTGCCCTCACAAAAAGTGACGCGCTTGCCGGACAGGTCACGGGTCACACGGGTGCGTTGCCACCGGTCTGGGATCGCCTCCGATTCCAGGTCACCCTCATGGAGCGTGTCGTGGGTGCTATGAGCGAGCTCTCGATCGAACCGCTCAAGCACCACGAGCCTCTGATGCTCTCAGTTGGTACTGCGGTCACCGTAGGGGTGGTTACCAGCGCCAGAAAAGACCTGGCAGAAGTAACCCTGAAGCGCCCGGTCTGCGCTGAACCAGGGGCACGGATCGCAATCAGCCGCCAGGTTGGAGCCCGATGGCGTCTTATCGGGATGGGCGTCCTGACCGAGTGACCGTCCTGATCGATGCAAATGCGTTGATGGCGCAACTGCAGTTCAGGATAGATATCTTTGCAGGACTGACGGAATGTATCGGTGCGTTTGAACCAGTGCTTCTCGACTGTGTTCGGGATGAGTTGCGCGGTCTTGCCGCATCACATGGAAAGGAAGGATCATCTGCGCGGTCTGCGCTTATCCTTGCAGAGCGGTGCACGATCGCTGAGACCGGAATGTATGGAGGGTCAGTAGATGAGAAGATCCTTTATTATGCAAGCACGCATGGATGCATGGTATTCACAAACGACCGCGATCTCCGGACAACCCTGCTTGCTCAGGGGATTCCGGTGATCTCGCTCGCAGGAAAACAAAGGCTGGAAGTATACAGGAACTAGGTGGATCATGTATTACCGGATAAAACTGGCAGACAAGGTGCGGGTTCCACCCCACCGTCTCGGTGAGGAGCTCCGGAAGGTGATCCTCGATGTGCTGCAGGAGCAGCTTGAAGGGAGCATCGACAAGGAGATTGGCATTTTTATTGCCATTACAAAAGTGCTGGATGTTGGAGAAGGCGAGATCGTTCCTGGCGATGGAGCGGTCTACTATGATGTGAATTTTGAGTCACTGGTCCTGCGTCTCAGTCTCCAGGAGGTCATTGAAGGCATGGTGGTTGAGACGACCAGTTTCGGTGCGTTTATCAGCCTTGGTCCGATCGATGCCATGCTCCACGTGAGCCAGATCTCTGACGAGTACATCAATTATGATGAGAAGAATGCCCGGCTGATCTGCCAGGAGTCCAAAAGGTACATCGCCGTGGGAGAGACCCTCCGGGTCCGGGTGGTGACCCTCTCTCTGAATGAACGCGAACCACGCGACAGCAAGATTGGACTGACCATGAGGCAGTCCGGCCTTGGAACTGCAAAATGGCTCGATGAGGAACTGGCTAAGGAGAAAGAGAAGGAGAAAGAGAAGGGTGGTGAGCGTGGCGGGCGCTAGGAAAAAACTGGTTCATGTCTGCAGGGACTGCCACCGGGTCGTCGAGGGGGAGAGCTGTGCGGTCTGCGGCAGTGCGAACCTTTCGAGTGATTGGACCGGGTACCTTGTCATCATTGATCCCCGGCATTCAGAAGTGGCAAAAAAGATGAATATCTCTCTTCCGGGAAGATACGCCCTGAAGGTCCGCTGAAGATGCTCCTGCTGCCCGAGAGCCGGCGGTATCTGTTCAGGCAGCCGTTTGGAGTACTTTGCCCGGATATGAACTGTGTCCTCCCCCTGATCGAGGGGAAGGTCGTGTATACCGTAGGGGATGTGGTCACTCATCACCTGATCCAGCAGGGGATCGTTCCGGCCATCGCGATTATCGATGGTCATACAAGGAGGGAACCCTGCAACCGGTCTCCTGCTGTTTTCAGGAAGCGGTGCGGGGCCAGGAATCCTGCAGGAACGCTCACCATTGAGCTTCGAAACACCCTTGACGCAGCAGTTGGCGATCCGGATACAGAGGTGCTCATCATGGTCGATGGTGAGGAGGATCTGGCAGTTATCCCCCTTATCCTCTCAGCACCCGAGGGGGTTGTGGTTCTCTATGGTCAGCCAGGAGAAGGAGTGGTGGTCTGCGAAGTGAATGAAGCGGCAAAGGAGAAAGCAATTGCCCTTCTTTCGTGCTTTGTGGACGATGGAAAAGATCTGCTCCCAGGCTAGTATCGCCTGGTGGCTAGGGTATAAATAATCCGAACACGAATTATATGAGGATACGATGGATTTCGAGGTTACCAGGGATACCAGGAACGAGCTCCTGGCAAGGAGGGAGGTGGACTTCAGGCTCCGGTTTGAAGGTCCCACCCCGTCACGAATGCAGGTCATCGGCAAGCTGGCCGCGGGTCTGAATGTGAGTGAGAAGCTGCTGGTGCTTGACACCATGAAGACCAGCTTCGGAAAAACCGAGCTCACCGGGATGGCCCGGGTGTACGATACGGAAGAACAGAAATCAAAGACCGAGAGGGCTTACCTCTCCACCCGCGGCATGCCCAAACCGAAAGAAGAGGGAGCCTGATGGCGGCAAAGAAAGGCAAGGCCCCCTCAGTGCGCCGGGCCTCCTGTTACAAGACAGAAGGTGGTAAGGCGATATTGGCAAAGAAGTTCTGCCCGCGATGCGGACCCGGTGTGGTCATGGCCGATCACAAGGATCGTATGGCGTGCGGGAAGTGCGGATACACCGAATTCAAAAAATAACCGCTGATGCCTGTTTTTGGGCGGATTCTCGGAATCGAGGGAACAGCCTGGAACCTCAGCGCCGCTGTTTTTGATAACGATCTGATTACGCTTCATTCGAAACCATACCGTCCGCCGACTGGAGGAATTCATCCGAGAGAGGCTGCCCAGCATCATGCATCAGAGATGAAGGCGGTTATCTCGAAGGTGCTGTCTGAACCTGATGGCATCACCGGAGTCGCCTTTTCACAGGGTCCAGGTCTTGGCCCCTGTCTTCGAACCGTGGCGACTGCTGCCAGGTCCCTTGCCCTCGGCCTCGGTGTGCCCCTCGTAGGGGTAAATCATTGTGTGGCACACATCGAGATAGGCAGGTATGCAACAGGATGCAGTGATCCGGTTGTTCTGTATGCCAGTGGCGCCAATACCCAGGTGATCGGGTATCTCAACAAACGATACCGGATATTTGGCGAGACTCTCGATATCGGCATTGGGAATGCGATCGACAAGTTTGCCCGGAGCAAGGGACTTCCCCACCCCGGAGGCCCTGCCATTGAGGAACTTGCACGAAAGGGCAGGTATGTGGACCTTCCGTATACGGTCAAGGGAATGGACCTTGCATTCTCGGGTCTTGTGAGCGCTGCGCGGGAGTGCAGGGCACCCATAGAGGACGTCTGTTACAGCCTTCAGGAGACCGCATTTGCCATGTGTTGTGAGGTGACAGAGCGTGCGCTCGCCCACACCGGGAAGGAAGAGGTGTTGCTTGTCGGGGGGGTTGGTGCAAACAGCCGATTCGAGGAGATGCTCTCCCAGATGTGTGCAGACAGGGGTGCGAATCTGTTTGTGCCGGAACGCAAATACCTCGGCGATAATGGTGCCATGATTGCGTATACCGGCAAGATTATGCTGGAGAGCGGATATTCTGTTCCCCCCGAAGAATCATACGTGAATCCCTCCTTCCGTTCCGACCAGGTGGAGGTCACCTGGCGGCATGATGATCCAGGCGAACGGATCAGGGATAAGCCACTCGATCAGATTACCCGGGCAACCGGTGCGGAAGCAGAGGTCCTGCTCGGAGAATTATTCGTGGAGAAACGGAGAGTCCGGAAGTTATACCGTCAGCAGGAGCTGAATGATCGACTGATCGCTGAACGGACACGGGCTGAAGCACGCCTTATCGCCTCTTCCCGGAAGGAAGGGGTACCCACCCCGGTCATACAGGACATCACCGGCACAACAATCCGGATGGAGAGGATCTACGGAAGCCTTCTGAAGGATTCTCTCTCCCCGGTGCATCTGGAGGAGGCAGGGAGGACCGTAGGAACGCTTCACACGGCAGGAATCGTCCATGGTGATCTTACCACGAGCAATTTGATAATGCGGGAGGGGAGATGTGTGCTGATCGACTTTGGTCTTTCTCTGGCATCATCAGAGATCGAAGCCAGGGGGGTGGATCTCCATGTTCTCTTCCAGACACTCGAGAGCACCACGGATAATTTTTCTGAACTGAAAGAAGCGTTCACACGAGGCTATGAGCACACCTTTTCTGGAGCCGATGAGGTGCTCGCGAGAGAACGGGAGATAGAGAAGAGAGGGAGGTACCTGTGAAGATCGCAGTGGTGACCTCCAATCGCCACAAGGCGGCAGAGATCGCTGATTATTTTGGGACACTTGTAGAGGTCATGCATGTCACTATGGAAATCCCCGAGTACCGCCACGACGATGTGGGAGAGATTGCATATAAAAAGGCCGAATATGCCTATCAGGCTCTCCGTTGTCCTCTCCTGGTCGATGACACGGCTTTCTCAATCGAAGCCCTCAAGGGCTTCCCCGGACCGTATGCCGCATATGTCCTCTCTACCCTTGGAAACCACGGGATTCTCAAGCTTCTTGAGGGGGAGAATAACAGAAATGCATATTTCGAGACGGCTATAGCGTTTGCAACCACCCAGGGAACAATCCACGTGTTCAGGGGAAGGATCGATGGAACCATTGTCTCTCCCCGTGGTGATTCGGGTTTTGGATACGATCCGATTTTTGAGGTGGAAGGACAAACCCTGGCAGAGCTGGATCGTTTTTCGAAGAACCAGATTTCCCATCGTGCGCGAGCGCTGTCCTTGCTGAAAGCCTGGATCCTTTCAGGGGATCCCGGGATGCCATGACAAAACCGTTAAGAGGAAGCATGACGTTTAATAATAGTCCAAGAAGTGGTGTCCCTCATGGCAAGATTTCCTGAAGCCGAAGCAAGACTCCTGAATGTCAAGATATGCATGCGCTGTAATGCCCGGAATGCGATCCGAGCAACCAGCTGTCGCAAGTGCGGATACAAGAACCTTCGTCCCAAGAATAAAGAGAAGAAGGCCTGATCAGTCAGGCACTGTAAAAGGTGACCCTTTTTCCTTTCTGGCTGTATTCTCCTTTGAACGTCTCGATATTCCTTTTATAACCGATGCGGTCGGCGAACCCAAGCTCACGCAAGCGTTCCCGTACCCGCATAACTTCCTGTTCATCCCTCCAGTCAGGGGTGTATATGTAAATTACTTTCATGCTGTCCCGTGAATCGGGATTTGGTTTTGCAGTGCTTACCTTTGCTGAGATTCCGAGTTCATTCCGGCAGGTCGCATCGCGGACCAGTATCCAGGCCTCGTCAACACGTTCGGGAGGAAGGAAGATGAGCCATTTCCCCGCAAGTTCATCCTCAATCGCGTCCGGCTTCACATCAGGAGCATCCTGCACAATCCAGTACATCCTGGTGGTCCGGCTTGGGATCACCCCCTCCCCCTCACGAATTGCATGGTAGATGACATGGGGGGACCTGAAACGGAAGATGAGTGCCTCGCCCAACTGGGGATAGTCATCGCAGAACTTCCTGAATATTTCGAGGAATTGTGCTTCGAAATCGATTCCTTTCTCCACCAGCTCGAAGAGATACGGTCCCCTCTCGCGAAGCCCGGTATTCAGCATCACCTCGAAAAGACCATAAGCCACGTCGGCCAGTGCTTCGGGATCGACTTTTTCCATATGTTACCGTTATACGGAGGCACTAAAAAATACTTAGGTCCCACTGTCATCTGGTACCGAGCTCCCGTAGTACCAGAGATGCCGCATGCTCTCCGGACAGGAGCATCCCCCCGAAGACAGGACCCATCCGGGTTTCACCGAAGACCGCATTTGCTGCCATTCCGGCCACGATAAGCCCCGGGAATATCTCTTTGGTATGGCTGATTATCATGGATTCAGCCTTTTCAGCCCACATGAAGCCCTCCCCCTTCACAAAAACCTGGTCCTTTTTTTTCCCCACGATACGTGCCACGCTTGCATCATGGCCAGTAGCATCGATGGTATAGCGGCACCAGAGCGTGAGCGGGTCAACATGAAGTCCGGCTATTCCCACCGGTGTCCAGTTCACCACAAGGCCTGAGAGTCTGTTCTCGCTCCTGATCATGACGTCCTCAACCGTCATGAGGGTAAGAAATTCAACTCCTGCGTCGCATGCAGCAGAGGTAAGTTTCGAGACTGCTTCAACTGCCCCGGCAACATAGTACCCTTCAGTATAGGCATGATAGTGTATCCTGAAATGATCCAGGAGGCGCCGTGCGCTTTCCTGAACCACGATCCGGGGAAACATCATACCTCCTCCCCACATCCCCCCTCCTACCGATAATTTTTTCTCGATGAGGGTAACCGCCAGCCCTGCCGCTCCAAGGAAGGAGGCAGCAGCAAGACCGGAGGGTCCACCACCTACGATTGCCACATCGGTTTCAATGCAATCCAGCAGGGCTGTCAGCTCAGACTCAATAATCGCTCTGGTGATAATCCGCTCGTCAAGCTCCATCTCTTTCCTCAATCCATTCGTATTCGCGATAGATAATAAGAAATTACTTCAACCGGATCGGAAAGAAGCAGGATGAAAACCCACGCTTTCCCTCTGGTCGGCACTCTCTTTTGACAGATTCTTGTACATGAACAATTGGCGCTTATTGTGAAAAAACACCAGGTACAGGCGTATTTTCACATTCCGGGAAGGATTTCCTCTTCACTTGGGAGAATGTTTATGAACAACGCATTCAGAACTTCTTATCATGAAACCATGGAAGCGTGACTGGGGGCTGACAGGCAGGATATGGCTTACAATGTTCCTGCTGTTCCTGGTCTACCTTGCCTTTATCGCAGTACTCTCCATGCTTGGTATCGGTCTCCCGTTCCTGGTAGTCATCGTATTTCTGATGGCGTTTCTCCAGTACTTTTTCTCGGACCGCCTCGTGCTTTGGACTACGCGCTCACGGGTTATAGAACAGGAGGAGTACCCTGAGCTCCACCGCATTGTCGAGAGATGCGCTTCTGAAGCAGGCATTCCTAAACCCCGAATCGCCATCATGCAGACTCCGGTACCCAATGCATTTGCTACCGGGAGAAGCCCGAAACATGCAGTGGTCGCAGTAACCGATTCAATCATGCGGCTCCTCACTCCGCGGGAGCTCGAAGCAGTGATAGCTCACGAAATCTCGCACATCAGAAACAGGGACGTGCTCACCCTTACTATTGCAAGTTTTGTTGCCATGATTGCAGCGCTCGTGATGAACAATTTTTTGTTTGCTGCCATGTTTGGTCGGAGAGATTCCGGAAATGCGTGGATCATTGCCGGGATTGTGGCAGTCGTGGTCTATTTCATTGCACAGCTCCTGATTATGGCCCTTTCACGCTACCGGGAATTTGCAGCAGACAGGGGGAGTGCCTATATCACCGGGTCTCCACGGGATCTCATATCAGCCCTTGGAAAGATCAGCGGGAGGATGGAGGCAGTACCTCCTCAGCAGAAGCAGGCAGTGGAGACCGCAAACGCGTTCTTCATCATCCCTGCGCTTTCGGGTTCCACCCTGCTCGAACTCTTCTCGACTCACCCAGCCCTTGAAAAGAGGATCGCTGCACTTGAGCAGGTTGAGCTCCAACTCAAGGGGCTCGCATAATCCCTTTTTCTCGTCACCCCTTTTTGTGGTTTCTGGACGAAAAACCCGGGATAAGCATATAACAAAAGGAATAAGTGGAAGTATCTCAAAATAGAATGGCGCAATTGCATCGATGGTCTAGTGGCATGACTTAGGCCTTCCAAGCCTATAGCCCGGGTTCAATTCCCGGTCGATGCATGCGGGCTCGTGGTCTAGCTGGTTATGACGTCGCCTTCACACGGCGGAGGTCAGGAGTTCGAATCTCCTCGAGCCCATTCAGGTATATTCTCTCAATTTACGTTTTTGGAGGGCGAGGAAATTATCATCTTTATCGTTCCCCGCCCATATTGTCAGGCTGTTCTTCCTCGAATGTGAATCCTTCCTCGAATGTGAATCCTCTACAACACGTATGATCGGGTCATCATCGGTCATCTGACAGTTCGTTTAGTGTTCTCTTCATCGTGATTCCTATCAGAATCACATTAAAAATGCCTCCCTTGAAAAAAGAATGAAAAATGCATTGGTTGTTCCGAAATTTTGACACCTCGTCATGGTTTCAGAATCAATCCTTTTAAATAGGACGATTTTCAATACCTGATCATAAGGAGCTGAATGAGTTATGACTCCGGAACAGTACAGAGCGATTTTATCAAAAGCAATCGAACGGGAAGTGGAATCTTACACCTATTACCGGACCATCTCCGACAAGGTGAAGGACGCCTACCTGAAAAAGATCTTTGCTGACCTCGCCGGTGATGAGACCAAGCACCGGGAATTCCTGCAGGATCTCCTCGCAAAGGAACCGAAAAAACTGAAAATTTCAGCATCGAAGGATTATAAGATCGCCGATTCAGTGAAGGCACCCACCCTCTCAGCTGATTTAAAGCCCCTTGATGGGATCGTACTCGCTATCAAGAAAGAACTTGAAGCAATGCAGATGTACACCCAGCTCGCTGATGCCCAGACTGATCCAGAACAAAAGAATCTCTTCACAGACCTCGCAGCAATGGAGCGGGGGCACAAAGCCCGGCTTGAGGACATTTACACGAACATGGCATTTCCCGAATCCTGGTAAGGGAAATATCTTTTTTTCTATTTCGCTCTCTTCACTAATTGTCATTAATTTTGAGGTCACCCGCAAAAAAAACCTGGATACTTACCCTGTAGGTGACAATCCATGAAAGCGCTTTCCGGGGTTTTCTTGAATATTCCCATAGGTAATTGCAGAATGAGGGTCCTGTGAATGTATATACTCCTTCTGCAGCAGTGAAAGCCAGAGTGGTATCTTACACCTTCGCTACTCTAATAATCCCACAGACAAAGATCATACCAGCATATATGCATAATACTGCCAGGAGTTCACGGGTGAATGCGGTTCTTGCACTAGCAGCAATCAGCATACTGGTAGCATTTCTGATCCCCGTGCAGGTGATGGGGGATTCACCATCTGAAATTGCTTCAACCTTCATCCAGAAAGGAGATGATCTCACCCTTCGGAAAGAGTACCACGACGCTCTGGAAGCCTATGAATCGGCGGTTGCAAGTGATCCATACAACAGCAATGCCTGGAACAAGCTTGGGGTAGCCCATATGAACACCGGGAGATACCAGGATGCGGTTGAGGCATTTGAGCGATCACTTGCCGTCGATCCCTATAATCAGAAAGCATGGAATAATAAGGGGGATGCCCTTGCAGCACTTGGGGAATATGAGGATGCAATCCTTGCCTATGAACAGGCTCTTCGCCTGAATTCAAATGATCACTATGCCCTGCTCCGAAAAGGGATCAGTCTCCAGCAAGCCGGCTTTTCGGCTGAGGCTATGCTTGTCTATCAGGAAGTTGTCAGCCTTGCTGAAAAGGAAGTACGAAAACACCCTGATTACGCACGTTTCGATGGGGAATTGTGGACAAACAAAGGGGAAGCCTTCTACAGGCTTGGACGGTATGAGGAAGCATTAGAAGCATATACCACCGCGTTAACCATCAATCCAAAATATGATCGCGCCATTCAGGGAAAGATACATGCCGAGGAAGAGATCCTGCGGGCAAGGGGTGCACCCCCCACTCCGAGTCCTGTTATCGAGGAAAAAGGAGTAGATATTGGGCTGACCAACCTCTCCATGTCATTACCCGTTCTTCTGGGAGCCCTTGTCATTGCGCTATTTTTCCTCCGTCTGAGGCCGCCCTGCCATTGATACACGGGGAACGAATTTTTACATGTTCTATCATCTTATCCTGACCGATGAGTGCAATCTTTGCTGCCGTTACTGTCGTGGAAATGAATCCGAGGTGTTTCTCCCGATTGAGGGAGATTCCGGCATCGATTTGGATCTTCCGGTAGAACTGGCATACGACCTCACCGACCTCTATTCTTTTCTGGAGAGAGATCCATCGCCGTGTATCACTTTTTACGGCGGTGAACCTTTGATCAGGGCTGACCTCATCAGGGAGATCATGGACGACGCACCGCACGTCTCCCGGTTCATGATACAGACCAACGGCCTTCTCCTTGATACTGTTGGGCAGGAGTATCTCAATCGAATGGAGACTATTCTGGTATCAATTGATGGACCTGAGACGCTCACCGATTATTACCGGGGAAGCGGGACATATCGCAGGATCATCTCACAGGTCAACACACTCCTCTCGGAAGGATATCAGGGGGAACTGATAGCGCGGATGACAGTGTCCCGGAAGACTGACATCCGTTCTGCAGTACATCATCTGGCATTCAACCATGAATGTCCTTTTTCATCCATCCATTGGCAGATCGATGCCGATTTTTCCGGAAATCCCGGGATATTTGACTTCCTGGGATGGCTTGAGCAGTCATATAAACCTGGGATCAGACGCCTGACCGGCGATTGGGTGAAAATTATGGAGGAGGAGGGCCGGGTAACTCGTTGGTACCCTTTTCTCCAGACCACCGAGGATCTGCTCACCGGAAGAACATCCCGGCTCCGCTGTGGATCGGGCTATGCGAACTATACCATCATGACCGACGGTCATATAGGTCCCTGTCCCATCATGACCGGCATGCGTGATTATTATGTAGGGCATATAAGGACCGCTGACCCCTGCTCCCTTCCGGAAGTCGGAATACGTGAACCCTGTCCGGACTGTGAGATCTATGGTTTTTGTGGGGGGAGATGCCTCTATGCAAGTGTCATCCGACCCTGGTCGGCAGGACAGAAAGAACTTATCTGCAGTGCAGTGAAGGCTCTCTTCTGCGATATGTCGGATATCCTTCCGCGGATCAGGACATGTATCGAATCAGGGCGGATCCAGATGGCAGATTTTTCCCACACCCGCTTTAACGGGTGTGAAATTATTCCCTGAGGTATCCGCTGCTATTTGTGATAGGGAATCCCTCTCCTGATGCATTCAGCGCGATAGATCTGTTCAATGAGCATGAGCCGGACCAGCTCATGAGGCAGTGTCATCCGGGAAAGGGAGAGGACAAGATCTGCATTGCTGATCACTTCTGGAGACAGCCCGTATGTTCCGCCGATAAAAAACGAGATTTTCCCTCGCCCTTTCAATTCCCATTCCGCCAACAAGTCCGACAGTTCTCTGCTTGAGAGCATCGTTCCTCCCGCATCAAGTGCAACAAGTATGTGAGTATCTGATGCAGCGGCCAGCAGCTTCCTCCCCTCTCTCTCTTTCGCCAACTGCTTT
>JAKLGZ010000159.1 GCA_022710385.1 Methanoregula sp. | reverse complement strand
AAGGCTGAGAGAACGACCGCTGCTGCCGGAACGAATGTCCGGAATGCCAGGAACACCACAATCGTCATGCCTATGAAAGATAAGACAAGCGCAATGGCAGCCTGTTTCTGGAGTGTCTCCCCGAATGAAGCTCCGATCTGATCAATCTTTGCGTCGGGATATCGTTCGTTGATCAGGGTTGCGAGGGACTGGAGCGAATCATCATCCATGGGTCCGAATTTTATATATTTCCCATCACTGACTCCTTCTCCGATACTGACCAGAGGATATCCGGAGAAAGTGGCACTGAGGCTGTCAGGGGTGTCAGAAGTAAATACCGTGACAGCCGTCCCCCCGGAAAAATCCATTCCCGGTGTTACCGGCATACCTGTGGTTGCGAACGTGTAGCCGAGCACCGCAAGGGATAGTATCAGGAGAACCAGGGGGATTGCCACCATCTGCTTTGGGGTGTAGCGGTTCACATCGTAATTGATAAATCCCATAGCATTAAGGTTCGTAACCTACGATTAAAAGGTTTTAGATAATTCTCGCCCAAATATGCTCAAATGGTAGATTTACAATAAAAGAGCGGAACTGGAGGCCGGGAAAAAAACAAAAATATTATATAAACTTGGCGGTATTACCTCAGTATGAGATCTCCACATGAGATCAAAGGAGTCATCGAGATCCGGCTGAAGAACTATCTTTCCCGGGACAGGACCGGTGTCAGGCGTGCACTCCTCCATCTTTTCCTCCAAGTGAAATACCTGACCATTTCAGATATTTTTGCCATCCTTGCCCGGAAATTCTCCATCAGCTATCATTCTCTTGCGGCGATGGTGGGACTGATCGCCTCAAAGATCGGAATTCTTCATATCACCAAAAGTCGGGAGGGATCCTGCAGCGTATATTCCCTCAAGGAACAATATGCCGGTATGGTGAAAAGGATTGTTTCCTGAAGGGAAGGGAACACTTTTTTCATGATTGGCTGCTCATGATGTGAGCAGAGCATGCACGCACGAGAAAGTCATCATTCTTCGATTGGAGAGATCAGGATTACCGATGAGGTGATAGCCTTTATCATGAAGCGGAAATGTGATTTTCGCATTTCTACTTCCTGCGGGGGCCCAATCCTCCTGCCCGTCAGTATAAAACCCCCAAAACCAACGGATATTCAAATCCCTGCAGGGGATTATACCATATTCGTCTCTGTTCATCAGGCACGATATCTCTCGACCGTGCATATGGGTCTGATCCCTTATTTTATGGATGAGATCAAGGAAGAATCGAATTGCCCTTATGAGCTTTGAAGAACTGGAACATACCGCGGACATCAGGATACGGGTACGGGGTGCAACGCTCGAAGAGCTTTTTTCCGAAGCAGCCCGGGCACTCATGACAATAATATACGGAAATACAAGTCCGGGAACAATCCGGCACCATATCGAAGTGGATGCCGATGACACAATCTCTCTCATCCAGGAGTTTCTCTCTGAAATTCTTTTTGTTTCCGAGGTAGAGGAGATGGTCATCACCGGAGCGGATATCCACCTTGCGGGCAATCATCTCACCGCCAATCTCACCGGGGAACCATTTTCCAGGATGAAACATTGCGGTGGCAGGGAGGTGAAGGGGATCTCCTACTCAGATCTTACCATCCGCCATGAAGAGGACTCTTATATACTTGAGGTCATCTTTGATGTGTGAAGAGCCATGCTCCCCGGAATAAAACGTGTCGCCCCACTTGAATGGGAGGTGCCGATCGGAACAGTCCCCGGCATGCGGGTGCCGGGCAGGTTTTTCCTGTCAGATGAGCTTGCCAAAACCCTTGAGGAGGGTGCGGTGCAGCAGCTCGCAAATGTTGCAACGATGCCGGGAATTGTGAAGAATTCGCTTGCCATGCCGGATATCCACTGGGGTTACGGTTTTCCTATCGGTGGTGTTGCTGCGTTTTCGATTGAAGAGGGGGTCATCTCTCCCGGGGGTGTTGGATTCGATATCAATTGCGGTGTCAGGATCCTCACCACCCCGCTCCATGAAAAGGATATCGTGAAGAAACGGGAACTGATAGAACGTCTTTTCAACGCGGTACCCACTGGGGTGGGTGCAAAAAGCACCATGCGGCTCTCCCCTAAAGAGCTTGAAGGGATGCTCATAAGAGGAGCGAAAGGGGCAGT
>JAKLGZ010000158.1 GCA_022710385.1 Methanoregula sp. | reverse complement strand
GGATTGCAGCTGTACCTGCCTTGCAGGCAAATTCGTAATCGGCAGCGGTCATGCAGGGAGTAGCTCCGATCGCTTCACCAACTGTACACGCGGTCGGCTTGACAGCGTACGGATGGGATTCCGAGCCCACATAAACGGCTCCAATATCGCAGGGATCAATTTCCCTGCGCCTCAGCGCGTTTCGTGCAGCCTCAACAGCAATTGTGGCAGCGTCCTCATCAAGGTCCGGGACTGACTTGGAATACACTCCTAGTCCTCCCGTCACATCCTCGGCATTTGCACCCCAGACCTTGGTGATCTCTTCCACTTTTATCCGATACCGGGGAATGTATACCCCGTATGTGATGATTCCTACCATCGTTCTTCCCTCAATATATCCACTATCTCATCGATGCCCATCATTGTGCATAGTACGGTGATATGGTCCCTCTCGGCCATCCTTGGTACCAGAGGGTGGACGAGCTCAGGCTCGATTCCCTGCAGTACTACACAGCGTGGCTTGAAGGGAGTGACCCGGATTGCCACCATCGGGGATTTTCCAGAAGTTACATCAGTAAAGATGAGTGCCCTCTCGGTACTCCAGCCGTAGATACGGTTGAACTCGTTTGCAGAGAGCTGGGTAATTGCGTTGAGACTGTTGACGATCGTATAACCAAATATTGACTGGTTCAGCGACCCGCAGAGTGGCTTGCAGGAGAGCACTTCTGAAAGCCTGGTGAGCGGTACCGGACTCGCGTAATCAAAAATGTCATAAATGACATTATCGTCGATATCGGTATACAGGATCTTCGCAAATTTTTTGATAAACTTTCCACCGTTTGCTTCATCGATGGTAAGTATCGTGTCAACAATCTTTCCGACAACAGCAGTACCGGGACTTTTTCTTCTCCCGCTTTCGTAATCACTGATCACGGAAGGGGAGACTTGAAGGTGTTCACAGAGCACGCCCTGGGGAATGTTGAAACTCATCCTCCATTTCTTCAGGGCTTTCCCCGGAGATTCTGAAAGCGTTATCTCCCCTGCCATCTTCTCGGCAAGCTGATACCGCACATCAGATTTCATGCCTCACTATGAGGATTGGGGGGTTGATAAAAGTAACGAACAGGGCTTCGACATTCCACGAAAATACCTGATATAGATACTCATAAATAATAAGCATCTCAACTTTGATAAGGATATGATCTTGCCCGAGGATCTCCAGTGCCTGAAAGAGATTGCCCTGAAGGGCGGCCTGAAAGGACCGGTCTGGGTCTCTTCCCAATCGCTTGGGGGCGCGCTTGGAACCAGCCCGCAGACTGCATCACGGCGACTCCAGTCCCTTGAGCGACAACAATATCTCTCCCGTTCAGTCAATCCCGATGGTCAGTATGTCACGGTTACGAGGAGTGGAGAGGAGAGATTGAGGCATGAGTATGCAGATTACTGCCGGGTATTCGGAAGCGGGCGGGAAGAGTTCGTCCTCCAGGGGACCGTCATCTCTGGTCTTGGAGAAGGCCGGTATTACATGAGTCTCGAGCCCTATGTGCAACAGTTCTCCCAGAAGATCGGATTTGCCCCCTATCCCGGGACCCTGAATATCAGGCTTGAACCATCGAGCATGCAGGTCCGGAAGAGGCTTGATCAACTGGAATGGGTACGGATCCATGGTTTTTCAGCTGAAGGCCGTACCTTTGGGGATGCCCGCTGTCTTCCCTGTAGTATTGCCGGTATCCCCTGCGGCATTGTAATCCCGGGAAGAACCCATTACCCCGACGATGTCCTCGAACTGATTGCGCCGGTCGGGCTCAGGGAAGCATTGAGAATAAATGATATGGATGAAGTAAAAGTTGAGGTGGCACCATGATGGAAGAAGCACTGACAGCCTTGCGCCAGGGAAAGTTTATCCTGCTCTATGATTTCGATGACCGGGAAGGTGAAACGGATTTTGCCATTCGTTCGGATATGGTGCGCCCTGCAGATATTGCCCTAATGAGGAAAGATGGAGGGGGACTGATCTGCACGGCTATCCATCCAAAGGCAGCAACGTGCCTCGGTCTCCCTTTCGCGAGCGATATGCTCAGCAACTGTACCAATTTTGCAGAAGCTGTAGGGGATATCCCGTACGATCGAAAGAACCACTCATCGTTCTCGCTCTGGGTGAACCATCGGAACACGTT
>JAKLGZ010000157.1 GCA_022710385.1 Methanoregula sp. | reverse complement strand
GTTCCCGATCGCCCTTGCGGGCATCAACGGGGCTGATGTCGATGCGGGGGTCAGGGAGATCGAACGGACGCTCGGGGAGCTGCGTTTTAAAGGGATCGCGGTCGATCCCGGGTGGTGGGTTCCAGCCCGGTATGTTGACGACCCGAAGAATTATCCTCTCTACGAGAAATGTGATGAACTCGGTGGAGTACTCTACCTCACCTGCAGCCTGATGCAGGGGCCGGATATCTCGTATGCCGAGCCCTACCGCATCCAGCGGGTTGCAAACGCGTTTCCTACCCTCCAGATTGTCGTGGTCCATGCCGCATTCCCTTACACGAGCGAGATGATCGGCGTCATGATTGCTAATGCTCCGCTGGGGAACCTCTGGGTCATCCCGGACTTCTTCCAGTTCATCCCCGGATTTCCCGGTGCCCGGGAATGGGTCGATGCAGCCAACCATTTCCTCGGGGACCGTATCCTCTATGCCTCCTCGTACCCGGTCCGGCCCCTCGCCCAGAGTCTCGCAGAGTTCCAGCGGTTCTCTTACCAGCCGGATGTGCTCGAAAGTATTCTCTCCGGCAATGCAGCACGTCTGTTTGGTATGAAGTGAGTGGGTGACAGGATGATCCTCATGGACGAGACCATAAAAGCAGAGCTGCTCTCGGTCGGGACCATCGCTATCGAAGAGTCGCTGCTGCCACCCCCCAGGACATCGACGGCTGGGCCGGGGATGGGACTCCAGAATGTATTCTTCTCGTCCGGAGGTCTTCGTGTCAGGCTGGAGGTGAACCGGGACTCTCCCCTAAAGATGACCCGGAAAGACGATCATGTCGTGATCTCCCGGGACAATACGGAGCTGGCGGAAGGGATTATCGAGGAAGTGGTCGCTCACTGCCCCGGCCAGGTCTACATCACCGTCAGTGAACGCTGCATCTACAACTGCCAGTTCTGCTCGGTCCCCCTCTCCAAGGGGAAGATAAAGACAAAGGAGGAGATCCTGGCCATCGTTGAGAGAGCCAGGGAGAAGGGCACCCTGAAGGTCATCGCCCTGACATCAGGGATTGCAACATCACCGGATGACGAGATTGACCGGGTGGCTGATATTGTCAAATCGCTCGTGCCTTACGGGGTCCCCATCGGAGTCGCGGTCCACCCTGCTAAAGATTCCTCCAGGAAGCTGAAGGAGGCGGGGGTGACCGAAGTGAAATACAGCGTCGAGACCATGGATCCGGAGATCTTCGACCGTATCTGCAGGGGAAGGAAGGGGCACACCCTCGAATTCATCCTGGAATCGTTGCGTGAGGCAGTCGAGGTCTTCGGCAGGAACCGCGTCTCGACGAATATCATTATCGGCCTTGGGGAGACGGACGAATGCGTCCGGCAGGGGGTGGAGTATCTCGCACAGATGGGGGTGATTGCCGTCCTCCGCCCGATCTCCATCTCACCTTTGAGAAAAGAAGCACTTGAACATGCGGTCCGGCCGAGCCCCGAACGGCTTCTGAAGCTCACCACCATGACACGGGAGATCCTCGAAAAATACGGGCTTTCAACCAGGGAGTCACAGACTATGTGCCTGGCATGTACCGGCTGTGACCTTACACCCTGATACCGTGTTGAGCTGGTGGCGTAAGGATACGATACCTTCCGGGTGAGATGCGCCGTCAGCCTACCTGGCCAAGAACTGCCACGTAGTTCTTCCCGTATTTTCTGGCACATTTAGGGCAAGTGGTGTACCACATGTACCATTTCTTGATGGAAAGGTACCGCTCCCTGGCATACGACTCGAAGTCCCTGCACCATTTTCCCGTATCGCCATAAGGACCTTCGTACACCCTGCAGAGAAATTTCCCGCTCAGGGTCACGTTCTCCACGTCCGGGACCTCCCTGTCGACCGCCAGGTAGATGTCCATGTTCCACCGCGAGGTGTCGTCAGAGAGGCAGAGATTGTCGGGAATTGTCGCCCCTGCCTTCTCCACCTTCCCGTTGAGCCTCGTGATGACACCCCCGAAGTTGAGGGGGATGAAGAAGAACGTTCTCACCCTGTCCCTGACAAACCGCTTGTTCTCCCATTCCAGCACCTTCCCGTCCCAGGGAGCGGGATCGAACCGCGGGCAACATTCCTCTTCCATGCCTTCATCCCCTGATAACACAGTCTCCTCTGCATGCTAGAATGGAAGTAGTACCGATAAATGTTGTCCT
>JAKLGZ010000156.1 GCA_022710385.1 Methanoregula sp. | reverse complement strand
GGCCGAATCATATCCCCTTCGTACGATATCAGGCCATCCTCTTTCGCCCTCGCAAGAAGATGGTTGGCCTGTTCGATGTTCATCCATCCCCGTTCAAAAGCAAGGTAGTAAACAATTTCATTTTTTTTCAACAGCTCCTTCCTTGTGTGCCTGAACGGAGCAGCGATAGTAATGGCCAGACTCATATCACGACTTCCCTTTTTCCCTGTAAAGGGGATGATCTCTCATAGGTCCCACAACTCCACAAAAAGTATCTTCATTCTGGTCCGTATCAATCAATCGGTCCGCATATTCAATCTGGGATCCTTTCTCACAAAGAAATAATTGATGTCAACATAAATTCTGGAGTATGACAAAACCAAAGGAATACGCTGAAAAAACGAAAGCTCACATTGACCAGCTTGCTGACGAGATCGAGAAGCTACAGGCGAAAACCGACAAGGTTATGGAAGACCTTCGTGCTGAATACGATCGGAAATTACGCGAAATCTCGTCTGAGTATGATCGGAAACTGCAGGAACTGAGTGGGAGCGAACAGGATCTGGGCAGGAAAATTGAAAACATCAAAATCGCCGGGGGAGGAGCATTCGAGGAGATGAAAGCAGGTGCTGATCTGGCAGTTGCTGATATGAAGAATGCCGTTGCACGGGCCAAGGAAAAATTCAGGGACATCTGACCAGGCCAACATCTTTTTTGGATATTCTAGGTCATGACTACCATGGTAGTTTTCCCTGTTCAAAAACGAAGCCATTTCACGCTTTTTCGTGAAAAATGGATTGGATGGGGGGTGCAATTTTCCGCCCCCCATTGTAACTACGGAAATTATTCAAGGAGGACGGCGTTGATAACTCCGTCCTGGCCAGGCCTGCTGATGATGCGGGCACGCCCCATCTCGGTCCTGATCACGGCACCCTTTGTGAGAAGATTACGCCGTACATAGTTGGGATTTGCACCGTTTTCCTCAACTGTTTCAATAAGGACTTTTTTGATCTCTCCATTTGACCTGTTTGCTACATTAGCATATTTGGCCCGCATTGCCCTGACTTTCGGGCTGCCCCCGAATGTCCGGACAATCCTTCTCCTGTCTTCCCCGATATGGGTGTCGGTCGGTGCTGACCCTATCTCATTTCTCTTCTTGCCGCGGGAAGGTCGATATCTCCCCCCGGTCAGCCTGCGAATTGATCTGCCCTGCCACTGCATTGTTTCATCCCTCTGTCAGAACTCTGAATTATCAGCATCCGGGAGAATCACCCGGACAAGTGCTATACATATACCCTTGCATGTTATTTAATTGCTCTGCTTGGTTCATCCAAGGAAAGCGGCAACCACATCCGACAAACCTTCTCCTGTTTTGAGATTGGTGCGGAACACCTGCATACCGGGATTGTACCGGTGCATGTCAGCCTCCATGCGATTGAGATCGGCTCCTACAAGGGGAGCAAGATCCACTTTGTTGATAATGCCAATGTCACAGCCCCTGAACATCATAGGGTGCTTGTTCACCACATCGTCACCCTCAGTAGAGCTAACGATAACAACCCGGATTTCTGCTCCGAGCAGAAAATCGGTGGGGCAGACCATGTTACCCACGTTTTCGATGAAAAGGACATCGATCAGGTCAAGAGGGAGATGTTCGGAAGCATGTTCCACGAGGTGAGCATCAAGATGGCACTCTTTACCAGTATTGGCGTTCTCAACCGGGATTCCAAGAGCTTTGATCCTTTTATAGTCATCATCTCCAAATACATCCCCTGCAATCGCCGCGCTCTTCAGCCCCCGTTCAGAGAGCAAAGGGACTATCCGTTCGATGAGGGCGGTCTTTCCTGACCCGATAGCCCCTAAAAGATCGATTGCACGAATCCCATGCGCCTTGAAACAGGCTGCATTTTTTTCAGCTATTCGGTTATTGACGTCGAATATGTCCTTTTCCAGTCTGACGTCGATATGGTGCATGTATCAAATATGGATGCTGCAGTGTTTATAGGTTCCATCAGCTCACATTACTACAATGAAAGAGGAGATGAAAGGAGAACGGATTCTCTATCCCTGTTATTTCAATGCAAACCTGATGAGAGGCGAGGGAAGGCGGATCACCCGCTCCCGGGCGGTAAAGGATCCCTCCCTTGCGGATATCGAACGTGCCGTGAAGCGATGTGGTATCCAGTACAGGATAGAACAGAAAAGCCATCCGTCTTTTTGGTGGAAACGGGAAGGTCGCAT
>JAKLGZ010000155.1 GCA_022710385.1 Methanoregula sp. | reverse complement strand
GACTTACACTTTTCAGGAGCATGTAGTCTTCATTTGTCATTCTTACAGTTATAATTCTGTCAAGTTTCTCGGTTTCAATTTTTATGTCATTCATGTATTACATTCATTTCTTATAAATAGTTGAGAATTCATTTTTTTCTGTGTAATACAATGCGAGGATTCCAAGAATTACTCCCAGCACTTTGAGCGCAAGGAGGGAGATGAGAATCCAGAGCGGAATCATCATCATGAGACCGAATCCTGTCAGCGCTCCTGCCGGGCGGATGATCATGATCAGAGCAGCGAGAAGCAGGATGATCAACACGCCAAGCATGACGGAAACAAGGATGAGGATCTTCCCGATTTTTGCTTCAGAACTTTTCCCCTCGATATTGAGCATGCTGTTGTACCTTATCTCTTCTATAAATCCCTGAATCCGGATTAAACTATCCTGCTCATAGGAGTCTGGAATTCCCCTCCAATTCCCGGTTCTCCTGGAAACCGGGGCAACAGTTTCATGATACCCGTACCTCTTCCAATTTTTAACCGTCAATCCGAAAAGATCAAGCGAATGACGCGAAAAATATTTCTTGGTTAACCGGGAGCCACATATACCCGGAGCCAGAGCAGGTTGTCCTTTCTTTCCAAGATCAACCGAAGGACTCTGATAATAGCAGGTATCTCCCCAGAAAGACTGTTTTTTTGGGCCTGTGGCCGGTTAAAGAGATTTTCATTGAATGGAGATCAGGAAGGATAGTCCGCTGGGATGGACCTGAAGAGGAAAGAAATTCACCCCGACAGAAAAAGGAAGTCTTCTTCAGGTGGTCCTGTAGTCGTGTTCACAAGTGTTATTATCTCCTGGTTCGGAGAGCATCGTTATCGGTCCTGTTTTCGGATGAAGAGAGGTGAGGCCGGGGAAGGAAATGTCACGAGAGGAATGTACTGAGATCACCTTTCCATGAATAAAGGGTCTATTTGAGAGTATCCGTCTGCTTTGCAGGACAAAAATTGCAGATGGAATAAGGTACTTCTTTTTCTTTGTCACGGACGGGACAGAAATACACCCCATTACGATCCTCAACACGGAATCCTCCCGGGAAAGGCATTCCAACAGGATGGCCCGGCCCTTCGAGTACAAACATCTGGAACGCAGCGATCAGGAAGTAAAAAAGGCCTTGGTAGGGAGAATTGAAGCCGGGGACATAGTCTGATTGTGTCTCGCGTGAAAAGCAGGCCTTCTGGACCATCAGGAAATACTCTGATATCAATACCTGGTCGGTAAGGGTTTCGCGCATTTTCCAAAACGATCCATTGCGGAACATCAGCATAATCTGGTGGTGAGCACCAAACAACTGTTGAATAAAGAACGGGCGGACTGCCTCACGGTAGGGGGATGGAAGACGTTCGACCTCATGATGCAGTCTGCCACAGATCACCTGCAGGGCTAAGACCGAAAATTTTTCCAGTTCCCGGGCAATTTTCTCGGCAAGTTCCCCTTTTGTGGAAGATGCCTTGAGGTGTTCACAGATATCCCGGATTGCGGCGTAATCAGCGACAGAATATCCCGTGGGGCCATTGCCGGGTACGGTGGGAAGCATTCCCATTCTGTCTTTTTCTGTAGGTGTGAGCAGTAAAAATATCTTCTCCTGCACTATCCTGCTGTTTTGTACATCGGGTACATGGGAACCGACTGATCCACCCGGGTCTCCCCTCAGTTTAGAAAAAATGAAAGCAGGTGCCTTTCAGACCGTTCAGGTTCCTGTACCACTCTTCTTGACAAGGAAGTAGGAAGCAGCCAGGGCAATTATCACTACCCCGAGTGCTATCATTCCTTCACTATTCAACGCTTCCGCTCCCTCAACAAAGGGATCAAGAAGTATTATCTTACGGGCGACGGCAATGATTGCGACAAGGATGATGATCTCAACATGAATCTCATTCTTGATGAGGTATGCCTTGATCGTCTCAAGCAGCTCGATACCTATCAGAATCAGGAGAAAATAACCAAAAATCTCGAGTATCTCATGATTGGAAAGGTGGTAAGAGAGATCAGTTACCAGTGCAGAGTATATGATAACTATCAGCTCAATGACCCCGAAAAAGATGACCACTCCAAGCATGATCATGAGTGCGTAATACACTCCCTTTTCGAATTTGTTTACGGTCTCAAGCATCTGTTTTCCCTCTCTCCTCTCCTTTGGTCTCATGGAGGTTATCAGTGCTGCTGGATATACCTGCCGGGAAACATATATCAAGGGTTAAATAATTGGATGCATTTC
>JAKLGZ010000154.1 GCA_022710385.1 Methanoregula sp. | reverse complement strand
AGGAACCTGTATGTCCAAACATTCTTCTCTCCTGCTCTGCACAATTTTGAGTGAGCATGTACGGATCGATTGGAGACCATATGCATGGAACGATATGATTGGAATCCCTCTGATTATGCTGCGCATTCCCAGGCCCAGTACCAGTGGGCAGGGGAGATTATCGGGAAACTCGAGCTGAACGGAACAGAATCGGTGCTCGATTTAGGGTGCGGGGACGGGAAAGTGACCGCGCTGCTCGCCTCCCGCGTCCCACAGGGTTGTGTCACGGCTATCGATAGTTCATCATCGATGGTCAGGCTTGCCAGGGAAAAGTATCCCCACTCCCAGAATCCAGGCATTTCGTTTCTCGAAATGGACGCAATGGATATCCGATTTGTGGACCAGTTTGACCTTGTATTCTCAAATGCAGCCCTCCACTGGGTTCCGGACCATGCGAGGATGCTCCAGGGAGTCTCTCGATGCTTAAAAAGCCAGGGAAGAATCTTCTTCCAGATGGGGGGTCATGGGAATGCGAGTGACATCCTCGACCTGGCTGATGAGATGATCCGCTCGGAACACTGGAAAGAATATTTCAGGGATTTTGCAAGCCCCTATCATTTCCTCACTCATAATGAGTACAGGGTGCTGCTGGAGGATGCAGGCCTCATCCCGGTCAGAGTGGAACTGATCCTGAAAGATATGGCCCAGGCAGGAAAAGAAGGACTCTCAGGATGGATTCGTACCACGTGGCTCCCCTATACAGAAAGGGTTCCCAACTCTGCGAGTGATCGCTTCATCTCTGACCTTGCAGAATTGTATCTTGAACGATATCCGCCGGATTCAGAAGGCCTTGTTCATGTCAGGATGGTCCGGCTTGAAGTCGAAGCCCGAAAACCATGAGAACATGAAAAATAGGGGAGATATTTCTAACAACTGATATCCGGGCCGATGTCCAGTGAACGGGCTAGTTTCACATATCGTTCGGGATTTTTCTCAAACTTTTTCCGGCAGAACTCAGAACAGAAATAGTACTCCTGTCCCTTGTAGGAAGACCGGTATTCCGATTCGTCCTCATCGACAACCATGTAGCAGACGGGATCTGTCGCCATTCTCCATACCTCCTGGCAGATCCTGGATTATACAGTAACAACTATAAAAATACTCCCATCGCTCATGCATAGAAAAGCTGCACATTGTAACATGGGTTTGCCATACAGGTGCCCTGTCATAATCCCCTGTTCAGCGTTCATTGCAGAGCATCTGGATTGAAAAGCCAATGTTATCCCTCTTTATTCACAGATAGTATGGATATACCATGGAATTCCATGCCGACATTCTGGAGACGTTTCCCGGGATCTGCGTTGCAGAGGGCGATATCAGGTCTGTCAGGATCACACGCAATAGTCCCAATCTCGATGCCCTGAAACAGGAGATTATCCAGCAGATCAAGTCACGGTATACCCTTGATTCGGTCAAGGATGACCCTCTCTTTCGGGCCTACCGCGACTTTTTCTGGAGTGTCGGGGTCGATCCCACAAAAACAAGGCCCGCTTCTGAAGCTCTTGTCAGGCGGATCCTTTCCGGTGGGAAGTTGCCGACTATCAATACTGCCGTGGATGCCTACAACCTTGCTTCGGCAGGAAGCAGCATTCCCATCGGGGCATTCGATTCAGACACGCTCAATGGAGACCTCACAATGAGGTTTGCTGCAGAAGGGGAGGTATTTCTAGGTATTGGGATGGAAAAGCCAGTCCTTCTCCGGAAAAACCAGGTCATCCTGGCAGACCCTGGTGAGATTATTGCGGTCTATCCGTACCGCGACTCGGATGCTACAAAGGTCACCACTGAGACGAAAAATATCCACATCGTTGCCTGCGGTGTGCCTGGAGTGGAGAGAGAACTCGTGATCGGCGGATACACTCTGTGTGCTGAATACCTTAAGAACCATGCTTCCGGCATCCCATCGGTTCCAGGGGTATTTCCACCCTGACCTGAATCAGAATACTTTGTGCCGAGAGCGGCAAATCCCGGGATCAATCGATCAAGACCCTGATCCCGGGAACAGAGTCGAAATGGATACCTGCCGGATACCCTTTATGTTATTACCCGGAAAGTAAGAGACTGATCAGAGGCCATCGAGGCCGGGATGGACCACCATATGATCATCGATGCACGGGTAAGGCCCCCGTATAAAAGCCTGACACAGGTCCTGGCTCCTGAACCCGGGGCACGACCTGCGGCAAGGAAGAGCCCGCTTGTCAGCGGATACGAACACACTCCCTCCATGATGCAGAAGTCATGGGAACTCTTCATGGAC
>JAKLGZ010000153.1 GCA_022710385.1 Methanoregula sp. | reverse complement strand
TCTCCAGGTCGGTCAGGGGGCGTTCAGATCCTTCCCGGAGAATACGGTCGCAGCGGAGAAGGAGGATCTCCGGTGCCCCCTTCACAAACGCCCGCTCGTGCCCGTCCGCGTGGCAGATGACGGTCATCATCTTCCGGACCGAATCGAACGGGAGCTCCGTACCGCACGGGAACTTCTCCCGCACTTCCCGGCGTCCGGGCCCGCCCTTATCCGCAAGCACGAGGAGTGCTGTCTCCGTCGGGTCTCCCGCGATCTCCACGGCCCCGGTCGCCGGGTCCCGGGTGAGCCGGCTGGTATTGCAGAGGACCCCGGTGGTGATCAGGATGTCCAGGGCTTTTTTGTCAGCCGGGTCCGTCACCTCCTTTTCGTCCTTAAGGATTCTCCCGGCCGCGGCATATCCCTCTCCCGTGACAGAGAAGAATGACCCGTTCGTAAACAGGCTGCGGACCGTCATCTCGTTCTGGGTCAGGGTCCCCGTCTTGTCGGTGCAGATAACCGTCGCGGCCCCCAGCACCTCGACTGCCGGGAGCTTCCGGATAACGGCATGGTGTGCGGCCATCCGCTGGACCCCGATAGCCAGGGTGATCGTCACCACGGTCGGGAGCCCTTCCGGAATCGCCGCCACTGCAAGCGAGACCGTGATGAGGAAGAGTTCAACGGGCGCATAGCCCCGCAGGATTCCCATGACAAAGATCAGGGCAACGAGCCCGAGTGCCGCGGTACTGAGTTGCTTTGCGAGCACCCGGAGCTGCCCCTGGAGGGGAGTCTCGGGTTCGGGCTTGTCCACCACCAGGTCCGCGATCCTCCCAAGCTCCGTCTTCACGCCGGTCGCAATGACAACTGCCCGGCCCCGGCCGTGGGTGATCACGGTCCCCTGGTACACCATGTTCACCCGATCGCTCAGGGCCGTGCCCGGATCAAGGACCTTTTGAGCGTCCTTCGGGTCCGTGACGGATTCCCCGGTGAGCGTGGCCTCATTTGCCTCAAGCGCGACTGTTTCCACGAGTCGGGCATCGGCAGGCACCTTATCGCCTTCTGCAATGAGGATCAGGTCCCCCGGCACCAGCCCGGCGGTCTCAAGCGTGAGGGTCACGCCTTCCCGGATAACCTGGGACTGCGATGCGGTCATCCGCTTTAAGCCCTCCAGGGCTTTTTCTGCCCGGTACTCCTGGATGAACCCGATCACGCCGTTGAGGAGGACGATGATCAGGATGGCAGCCGCATCAGCCCATTCACCAAAGAGCCCGGAGATGACCGCTGCGATGATCAGGATCAGGATAAGCAGGCTCGTGAACTGCCGGAGAAAGAGCAGGACCACGCTTTTCTTTTTTGCTTCGCGGAGGGAATTCGGACCATATATCCGGAAGCGCCGTTCAGCCTCAGTGCGGTCCAGCCCCCCTTCAGACGACCTGAGAGAGGCGATGACCTCGCCGGCAGAGAGGGCATGGTACTGCACAGGCTGCGGTGCAGAAGGACCCGGTTGGCCGGCTGCCGGCGGAAGGTCTGGGTTCATGGGAAAATCGGCTGGATGCGGTGAGTACGATGCTCACCTTCTGGACAATTTTTCCTGTTCGGAATCACGATCTCCTCCTCTCCGGCTGCTGGTACCTGTCGCCTCAACGGCTCTATCGTATCCGCAACCCCACAGTGCTGATGTTCTGCATTATCCGGCAATTTACTTATTCATTTTCCTCAGTTCTCTTTCCGACAACCATCCGATAATGGCGAAAGAATTACGGAACCAGATCCGCATACCCCAAGAGGAGCGGGCAGGGCATGATGATGGTATTATGCACGCAGTTGAATGCACACTCTTGTCAGGCATAAGGGTATTTCTTCGTTTACGAAGGCAATAATGCCGGTACAATATCACCACCCGGAAAACTAGTCAGGTTTCTCCCCATAGTAATCCTTGGAACATCGTGGGGTATTGTCATCAAGACACCGGTGACAACCTTTTTTAAAATAGCCGGCCGGTTCATTATCGTCCCCACGCCTCGCCCCTTAACCTGCAAAAAAATCCGGAAATTGACGGTTTCGGGCATCACCCGCATGCCCGCCCCGGGGCAGGTCCCGCACCAGACGGCTTGAATCTGATGCAAAACCATATTGATGACACGTTCCTCCTTGATCCAGAAATCTTTTTTAATAAGGCATCAATCCGGAAATCAGGAAAATTACCCATGCCACCTTTCCACGAATCAATCAGAGAGTACAAAAAACAACTGGAGAAGGGTGAGATCCAGAAGGCATACCGGGGACTGATGGGATACATCATGGATTTGCGAACGCATTTCAAAAATACCTGTCCCGATTATTTCGTCTCCGGTCTGTATCAGGGATATATGGATATGTCCTATTTCTCCTTCTCTCCCCGGCCATTCA
>JAKLGZ010000152.1 GCA_022710385.1 Methanoregula sp. | reverse complement strand
CTGCCCCGAAAAGACCGGTCTTCAGTGTCGGGAGATCGGCGTGCATCTCCTCGGCGACCTCGGCGAGGTGCATCGCATAGCTTGGCGTGCAATGGATTGCCGTCACCCCGAAGTCCTGGATCATCTCGATCTGGCGCCTGGTATTGCCCGTCGCACTGGGAATCACGGTAAGCCCGATCTTCTCTGCACCGTAGTGAAATCCCAGCCCTCCGGTGAACATCCCGTAATTGACCATGTTCTGGAAGATGTCCCCCTCTTTTAATCCCACCATGGTGAGGTTCCGGGCGATCAGCTCTGCCCAGGTGTCCAGATCCTTCCGGGTATATCCCACCACGGTCGGCTTCCCGGTCGTGCCGGAGGTGGTGTGAATACGGACCACCTTCGAGAGCGGGACTGCAAAGAATCCGAAAGGATACCCGTCACGGAGATCCTGTTTCCTGGTGAAGGGGATACGGCGGATATCCTCAAGTGTCCTGATACTCCCCGGAATGATCCCCGCCTGCCTGAAGGCATTCCGGTAAAAGCCGATGTTCTGGACCTGTGCGATGGTCTTTTTCAGCCGCTTCAACTGGATTGTCTCAAGGTCTCTCTTCTTCAGGGTCTCGGTCTTCTCATTCCAGAACATCACATCCTCCTTTCATCGGGTATGCCGGGCAGCCGGTTGGTTTTTGGCGGACCCGGCCCGGCTGACCTGTCAAACATGCATATATCGGTCGCATTCGGTCAAAAAACTATGTCAGGGGCTGTCATGGTGGGATTATTCCGATGTGCCTGCTTGTGGCATCCTCCGGGATTGAGGGAAAAATGGTGCTGGAAACAGGGAATCCTCCTTCTCCAGAAAAAGAGGTGTTTTCCCCGGAGTATCAGGGATTGAACCGGAAAACGATGAATTGATGTAGAGGGCTGCCCATATTCATTCCTGCGAGCAAAGGGTCCAGGCTGTTTTTTGGAAAGGAGTTCTTCGTGCGATATCCATGGCATATTGTGACTGGGTTTGGTGCCCACCTGAAAGCGACAAAAGCGTCGCTCGTCATCACCAGGAACGGGCATCTTGAGCAGGTTCCCCTGGACCAGATCGATCACCTGATGGTGATGGGGGGGCATTTCCTCCATACCTCGGTCGTGAACGGGATGCTCCGATCCGGGAAGTCGATCTCATTCTTCGAGGCTGATGGCGAACCGCTTGGTACGCTCCGGCCGTTCGGGGATCATGCTGATGAGCGGATGCGGAAAGCCCAGGAGGCAGCCCCTTCCCATTCATATGCATTGAAGATTGCGAGGGCAGCGCTGATAAACCGGATACAGGAGATCGAGCATCTCCAGGAGGAGAGCGCCGAACGTATCCTGTACGAAGGGGAGATGCCCGTTATCCACCAGAGTCTCTCGGAGCTGGAATTCCTGGTCCGGGTCGATGAGATCAGGCGTGTCCATCGGCTCGTGACCGATATGTATTACGAGATCTATGCCCGGGCGGTACCCCCCGACCTGAAGTTCCGGCGGAGGATGCCGCGGCCATATCCGGACGCGGTCAACTGCTGCCTCTCGGTGGGATACGGGATGCTCTTTGGCAATGCCTGTGTCTCCGCCATCGGGGCCGGCCTGGAACCGGATCTCGGCTTCCTCCACAAGGGGAGCAGGGGTCTTGTATATGACCTCATCGAGCCCTTCAAGACAGCGATGATCGACCGTCCGCTCCTCGGGCTGGTCCGGCAGGGAATTGATCCCGGGGAGTATGAATGCAGCCCGGAACGCTGCATCCTCTCTGATACCCTCCTTACCCGGATAAGCAGGATGTTTCATGCATCTATCTGCCAGGAAATCGTGGATGAGCAGGTGCTGGTGCTGCGGGAAGCACTGGTGAATGGGGCCGACTTTTATATTGTGAAGATCTGAAAAAAGGGTGTTATTCGATCCTCTTTACCTGGAAATCAGGGAAGGTGAGGGGGCTGTGGTCGCGGATATCGAGATCCCTGATGACTGCCCGCGGGCAGCTGTAGATCATCGAGACAAATTTTTCAAGGACGATGGGGTCACCGGTTGCCAGTGCATAGACCGTTCCATCAGGCAGGTTCATCACCTCTCCCCTGATATTGAGTCTTCCTGCAAGGGTCCGGATGCAGTTTCTCATCCCGACCCGCTGGACCTTCCCGGATATCCGGATCTCGATGGTCGTTACCATGCTCCCCTGATCAGCCGGCTCTCCTCCAGGGAGGGGCGTCTCCCACTCCTCTCTGTGCTCCCCCACTCCACTCTCCTGGTGACTCTGTTGCCTGACATGAGTATTAGTCTTTCCCTCCCTCCCGGTTTACCGTATAGCATCATGTGGTTTACCCGTGAGCAGCAACGTTCGTTTCGGCAGGGATAAAATCATTCGAAAATGCGCCTGAA
>JAKLGZ010000151.1 GCA_022710385.1 Methanoregula sp. | reverse complement strand
CGGTCTTCCGGAACACGGGGAACGGAAGGAAAGGCTTGAGAAGCCCGAACCCGATAATCACCCCGTCTCTTTCCAGCAAGACAGAGGATACGGCACCTTCTTGGAGGAGCGCGAAGAACGGGGGCGGAAGCGGGCCTTCGGGATAGGCGGCGAACCCGGTTGTCGCATAGTGATTGAATATCCGCATGACCGCATCACGGTCGCTCTCCTGTATCTCCCTGATTCTCAGGTCACCTGCCATGGTTGTATTCTCCGTCTCTTTCCTCATAGACCCATTTGAATTGACCGGTCCAGCTCTCACCTGGTGAATGACAGGACATGGAATAACAAGGTCAGCGGGAAGGTTACTTCCCGATCCTGACAAGCATCTCTTCGAGGGAGAGGTACCGGCTCTCGATCTTCTCAACGATGCCACCGGATTCCGCGATAGCGTTGGTGCAACCGTTGAGCTCCTTCATATCCTCCGCTTCGCAGACAAAGAGACCCTCCTCCTGCCGGTAAGTCCGTAAATGACCACACAGATTTTGTGGATCGGCAATCGAGAAGAAGACCGTGTATGTGAGGGACCCGAACTGGTCGCGGAGCTCCTTCATGGTGCCGAACGCCACCATCTTCCCCCTCCTGAGGATCATCACCCTGTCGCATATCGCCTCGACCTGGTAAAGGTTGTGGGCCGAGAGGACTATGGTCTTTCCTTCTGACCTGAGGCGGCGGAGGTAGTCCGCGATGAACCGGGAAGTCATGGGGTCGAGGCCGCTCGTCGCCTCGTCGTACACCAGGAACTTCGGGTTATGGACCAGGGAACGGGCGATGGCGGTCTTTCTCTTCATGCCCTTACTGAACTCCCCGAGCTTCTTGCCGTCCGGCTCAAGCGAGAGGGCTGCAAAAAGCTGGGTGGACCGGACACGTATCTCCTGCGGGGAGAGGCCGTAGATCTCGCCGAAGAATGCAAGGTAGTTCTCCGCGGTCATGGTCTCGTAGAGCCGGGACTCCTCGGGCAGGTAGCCGAGGTTCTCCTTAAGGGTAGCCGGATTTTTCACTACGTCAATATCATTGATGAAGAGCTCGCCGGAAGTGGGGGCGATCAGGCCCGAAACAATCTTGAGAAGAGTGGTCTTCCCCGCTCCATTGTGCCCGATGATCCCGAAGATCTCGCCGTCATCGAACGAGAAGCTGATCCCGTCGAGCGCCTTGAAACCGTCAAAGTTTTTTGTCAGGTTGCGGGCCGTGATCATTGGACAGATCCGTAGTTTCGGATATTTCTTGGTGGTGCTGATATAGGTTGGGATGATGTCATCATCAGGTACTATTTCAGGCATACCGGAATTACTCTGTTCAGTGAGATCCGGGCCGGCTTCAGAGAATCATTAGAATAATACCGGAAACCGTGGATCAATACACAGAGGACCATGGGCGCACTCAGGGACATTTCAACCATTGCACGATGGGAAGTGAAAAAATCATTCTCGCTGATGGGAACGAATGTCCTGCCACTTGGAATAATCATCTTTGTCCTCCTGATTGCGGTAACCGGGTTTGCCACGCAGAGCGGGATACACCTTCAGGACGGAATGTACAAGGTCGGGATCGGCGATCAGGAACCCGCCAGCCTCATTGCCGGCGATACCCGGTTCGAGGTCAATAAATTCTATGGATCAGTCCCCGACTGGCAGGGGAATTCCTTTGACCTGATCATCATCAGCGACAAGGTCTATCAACGGGGAACCGAGAAGAGCAGGGCTGCCCTCAGGACGGTTGCGCGCGACTATGCGAAGTACGTGAACAGTGTCTACACACGTGAGGAGGACCTTTTTGCCGCGTTCCCGCTCTGGATCGAGATCCAACCCCAGAAAAGCGAACTTGATTTCATCTCCACCCAGAGCGGTCACTCGGTCACTGCTGCGCCAGCCCTGCAGGCCCCGGTACCTGAAGGCCCCGTGGTGGAGATCCCGAGCCCATCACCGGATCTCGGGTTCACCAAGGAGGAGCTCCGGCAGGAACTTGTGAAGACCAGCGCGGCAAATCCGCAGATCTCCCGGTACACGGACGTACTCGGCGCCGATAATCCTCCGGGCGGTTTCAAGACCCCGTCCCAGCTCTCGCCTTCACTCCCGTTCGATTCCATCATCCTGATCTTCGTTTTCATCTTCCCGCTCTACTTCACCTCCCAGTTCTTCATGATGAGTATCATGAACGAGCGGATTGAGCGCAGGGGCGAGATCCTGCTCTCGACCCCAATGAAAGCTTCATCCATCATCATCGGGAAGATGCTCCCGTATTTTCTCGGGATGGTTGCGATCTCCACGGGGCTCACGCTCTGGATCCAGGCCCCGCTTACCATCCTCCTCCCGCTCGTCCCGGTCATCTTCTTCTTTCTCGCAAACTCCCTGCTCATAGGGAT
>JAKLGZ010000150.1 GCA_022710385.1 Methanoregula sp. | reverse complement strand
CTCTTGTGAGGATGAGCAACACCTTCATTGAAGCGGGAGAGAGCAGCACCGATGAACTGATCGCTGAATGCCGGACCGGCATCCTTCTCAAAGGCTCCCGTGGCGGGCAGGTCGATCCGGGAAGGGGGGTCTTCCAGTTCAATGCAGAGTACGGGTATCTCATCGATCATGGCGAATGCACCAGCATGGTCCGGGATGTCTCCCTTTCCGGGGAGATTCTGCAGACGCTCCACTCTATCCGGCTCTGTTCGAAAGAGAGGCTGATGCACCAGGGATATTGCGGGAAAGGAGGCCAGAGCGTCCCGGTGAGCGACGGTGCACCCCATGTCCTCCTTGCTGATGCAGTGGTAGGTGGCCATGTATCCGATTGAGGAGATCCTCAGGAAAGGTGCGGTTCTCGCTGACGAGGTGGAGGTATATCTTACCGAAGGGGTTGCCCTTTCAGGAGAGCTGAAACGGGCACAGGTGAGCCGGGTCGCAGAGTCGCGATATTTCTCGCTGTCGGTCAGGACGATAAAGGATGGCCGGATTGGCAATTCCCAATCGAGCAATCCGCGTGACTGGGAGAAGTGCCTCGATGCCTCGGTCGCAAGCGGTACCCTTGCGACGGAGCAGCCCTGGAATGGGCTCCCGCATCCTGCCAAGCTCGATTCCCGGCCGATTGCATTCGATCCATCGCTTACCCCTGATAGTGATATCATTCTCGGGCTCCTGAAGGGGATGATCGAGGGTGCATCATCGCATCCTGTTGAAGTGACCTCAGGAGGGGCTTCCCTCTCCGTTCAGACCACTACCCTCGCAAACAGCAACGGTCTGTTCTACTCCCGTCCCCGGAGCCATGTCAGCGCTTCTATCGAGACGATACGGGAGAATTCAACGGGTTACGAGTTTGGAAATTCCTACACGATGGATCTCGATCCCGTTTCAATCGGGGACCGGGCGGGATTCCTGGCATCAGCCTCATACGGAGGAATCGACATCCGCTCCGGTCCCTATGACGTGGTTCTCTCGCCGGTTGCGTTCGCCCAGCTGATCGGTGCAGTGCTGCTCCCGGCGCTTTCAGGCCGGAACGTCCACGCCGGGCGATCGAAGCTTGCAACTTCACTCGGAGACCAGGTCATCGATCCGGCCCTCTCCCTCTCCGATGATCCATTCCTCGAAAAAGGACTTGGAAGCACCAGGTGGGATGCTGAAGGGGTTCCCACCCGGCACCTCTCGTTCATCCGGAAGGGAGTCCTTGAACACTTCTCCTATGACCTCAAGACGGCCTCCCGGTACGGTAAGGAGAGTACAGGGAGTGCAGTCCGGACCGGTCATGGGGGCGGGCCTGCCATCGGGAACCATAATGTCATCATCGATGGCCCCCGGATGGACGTCATGGAGGACGAGGCGATCTATATCCAGGACGTGGTCGGAGCCCATACGGCAAACCCGCTCTCAGGCGACTTCTCAGTCGAGCTCACCAACCCGTTCCGCATTTCCGGCGGAACCTATGAAAAACCGGTTCGAAAAGCGATGATGTCCGGGAATGTCTTTGACATGCTCGGGGATACTTCCGGCTTAGGCCGTGATGACAGAGTTATCGGGTCACTCGTAGTGCCGTCAATAAGATTAAAGAAACAGCATATCATTGGTACGTAAAATGTCGTTCGATCTTGCCCTGATCGTTGCCGGAATATTGATCGCGGTCGTAATGATATTTCTGTTGAAGGATATCGTAAAAATAATCATCAATTCCATCCTTGGCCTCCTTCTTCTCTTCTTCATCAATTACTTTGACCTTCTCGGGTATGTTGGAAGGCCTGACATCCCCTATACGCCGGTAAATATCCTCCTTTGTGCACTTGGAGGGATCCCGGGGGCGCTCATCGTCATTATCCTCCAGCTGACGGGAATCAGCATCACCTGACTCCTCCTACGGCTCACTCCATGATTGCTGCCACTCTTTTTCAGTGGGTGTGTATTCCTTCAGGGGCCATTACTCCCCTTTGGATAATCTGCCTGATGAGAGGCAGTTATTATGTCACTCCCACATCCTAGGTATACACAGGATGAATCAGGAAGGGATCCATGGAAGAAGATGAGTTTTGTCTGCATGACCGCAGAGCCCTCCTGCTGCTCAAGGGCCCATCATCGTTTATCCTTGCCGGGAAGGCTGGATCGCGGTTTCCCCTTTGTGTCGAATATGGAGACGGTGAGATCTGCACCACCATCGAGAAAACAGATATCATTGCGGTATCTGCCCCCGAAGGAGGTGCTCTCGAGCCCGCGGTGATGCTGATGGAGCTTGTCAGGGCGTACCATGTTCCCCTCCTTGTCCTTCCCCAGGGGCATCCCGGATCGAAACGGCTCAGATATGTGGTCTCTGCCGGTCCGGAGATCTCACTGTCCTGTGGCATCCAGCGGGGGACCCATCCAGATCAGCACCTGCTCTGTTCATCTGGC
>JAKLGZ010000015.1 GCA_022710385.1 Methanoregula sp. | reverse complement strand
GTTCAATTAAATCAACGCCTGCTTATGATCATTTTCGTACCAAGCGGATTCTTTGGGATGCAGTGGTAATTCGAGGAGTGAAAGATACTTGGGATACTACAGGGTACTTATTTAACCAAAAAAAATAAATAATTGTAATAATTCCATGGCAGAACTTACCTCGTGGCTTAAAAAGAATTTAGCATCCTTCGAGATTGACGAGCGTCTCGCATTGAATGCCACGAGACATCTGAGTAAACCAGAGCAGGCAAAACTCTTTTCTCCCGAGATCGAGAAGATGAGAACTGCCGAAGGGAGATGGTACGAGGCCATAATGTATGAGATGTTTCTCAAAATGGCACTCGAATCAGATGAGATCAGAGGCCTTGCACTGAAGGGAGTGGATGTGCCACATGGGAGCAGGCAGCGCATAAAGCTGGGGCAAAACGGGCTTTTCTATTCACGATGCGGGGATATCACCATCAGAGGCAATGGTCAGGATCTTGCTGAGTTTGACCTCCTTTTTATTGATAACAATCAGCATATCGGATTTGCAGAGGTAGTTACCTCGGCCTCTGATATGAAGGAATTTGAGCAGGAGATCGAATATAAGCGAACCCTCCTTGGGTACCTTTTTGATCAGAAAAAGGTCACCTTTATCCTGATATCCTCTTTTGATGTTACCAACTTTGTTGTGGGGAGACGCCTTGTCAGAGCGCCGAATACTCTTAACATCCAGACCGCTTCCTGTGAGGAGATAAAATCCCAGATCATTGATAGAAACCCAACAAATCGCACTATTAGACCCTCCCGAAATGAAAAATTTATTCTCGCCCGGGACATTCCTCTCTGCCGCCCATTCGATTACGAACGGTACCATGAGAATGAAAAGGCACGTGTCTTTACCTGGATATCATCTGGGAACAGAGAAGGTGATTGTCCTGTCCCGGGCGATGATACCGGAAGACTCGTAAAGAAGATACTTTACGGCGCCCTGTATCCCTCAGCAATCCGTTCTGTCTGTAAGAACCATGAATTCATTATCCGTGGAGAGCGGATCGATTACAAGGATATCATGAACCGTTACTCAAAAGCGGTCTTTGCGACTGATCTTCCGGATTTCGATCCGATTATTTACTTGCGGAACCGGAAGAAGCAGGAATACCTTAAGATGGTCCAGAACGGGGATGGCAACTTTAAATTTGAACGGTTTACTCCAGCCAAAGTTGGTTTTTTTCTCTGGCTCGAATCTCTTCAGCCTGTTCTCGGAGCACGGATAATGACAGGGCTTATCGATGCTTTCTCACCAAACGGATCCAATCATTGCAAAGATCCTGCCAACGGAAAGCACAGGGCGATTATGGGACGACAAAACGATCCAAAGCGATCATCAGAAACATACCCTAATATTCGATAATTCCCGATCAAAGAGCCAGTTCAATTTTATCATAAAAATAACATGATTCCTTTGAGGGCTACAAGCATAAAAGATGAAAATGCCGGAGGCATTTTTATATAAAAATAACATGATTCCTTCGAGGGCCACAAGCATAAAAGATGAAAATGCCGGAGGCATTTTCATATAAAAAAGGGTATACAGATAGTAATTCACACGGTTCAATCGAGCAGGACTGTAAGGGCTTCATCAGCATAGGCATCCATGACATAGGGGATACCTGACACTTTTGAAGCGTCCTCAGTCAATGCCATGAGGTCATTTCTCGAGATTGATCCAATATTGAAGTTCCTGCTTCCCGCCATGATCTGCTGGAGGCCGATACGGAACTTTTGGGCATACGTGTAGATACCAATGGCACCCATCGGGATATCCTTGAACTTTGACCCGTATTTTTCCTTGAGTTCCTCATAGGTGACAAATATTTCTTCGGGGACAGTACCATACTTGGAGACCGTCTTTGGAAGTTCTCCTGCCTTGATCCACTTCTCGATATTCTTGCCGACCATTCCGGGGATCATAAGACCTCTTCCCATACAGACCGCTTTCACATAGGGGCTTCCCATGGCGATGGCCTTGAACACATTCGGTTCATCTGAGAATCCCCCAGCCATTGCAATATTAGGAACACGGATACCGCGCTTCTTCAGGAGCTCGCAATATTCGTATGCAAGGGACTGGATGTAGAATGTGGGAATACCCCATTCGTTCATCATTGGCCAGGGGCTCATTCCAGTACCCCCGGGAGCGCCATCGATAGTGAGGAGGTCAATCTTTGCTTCAGCACTGTAGCGGATGGCCATGGCGAGTTCAACTGCGGAATAAGCCCCGGTCTTCAGGGTGACTCTCTTGAACCCGATATCATGGAGCCTGTCAACCTCCTCGAGGAATCCTTCCTTTGACACAAATCCAAGTCGGGAGTGGCGTTCGAACTCCTTTATCGCCCCTGCCTTGAAGGCCACCTGCATATCGGGACGGGAGGGATCTGGTACAACGATGTATCCCCTCTTCTTGAGTTCGACAGCCCGTTCAAGAGACTTTACCTTGATCTCTCCACCAATACATTTGGCACCCTGCCCCCATTTGAGTTCGAGGGTATCGAGATTGTGTTTTGATGAGACATATTCAGCAGTCCCAAGGCGGGTGTCCTCGACATTCATCTGGACGAGCATCTCACCATATCCCTCATGGAATTTTTTATATATGTCAATACGCCGGTCCATTTCTGGGGATTTCGTCACTTTACCCTTATTGTCCAGCTCAAGGGCGGGGTCCACACCACAGACATTTTCACCACACACGATAGTGATGCCAGAGATGGCAGCCCCGATAGCAAAATGTTCCCAGTTGATACGGGCAATATCAGTAGACCCGAGTGCTCCGGTAAAAATAGGGAGGCGCATCCTCACTTTCTTATCCCAGCCGTATTCAGTCATAGTATCGACGGAATAAAATACTGCGGTGTCAGGACCAATTTCCGTGCCTTCGGGAAGTCCCTTTGCACCCATGGCATATCCCTGGATGTTCAAATGGGAATAATCAATCGGGTAGTTCTTGTCCGCACCGGCGGTCATCTCGCCGAAGGGTCCGGGGTAAAGGACTTCTCTCCCGCGGAAGGAAGAGAGCCAGATATCACATCCTCCCTTGCACCCATCAAGGCAACGTGTACAGATCCCGGACATAGGGACGACATCGCGCGAACGATTTACTGTGCCCAGCGCTTCATTGGCATTTGGCTGTCTGAGGTTCATTCTTCTCTCCTTTTGCTCATTTCAAATTCAGCATTGAAGTAGGTTTGGGATCCTGTCTGCCCAAACGTAACATTAATGTCCCCCTTGAACAGTTATAAGCGCTTGCCTTCCTCCACTATATAGTTATTTTGTTGACAGGTGGTTGTACCCTACCTGTCGTTTGCCCTGGAAAAATAGATATCAGCGTTCTGAGAGAAGAGAGATCAATAGAGTTCAACCAGTCGATAAGAACCAGACCCGAGCCCGATCTCTTCAGCATAACGGATCTGTCGGAAGGCATCCGTTCTCTTTCTCAATCCCTGGAACTTGTCTTCTCCCTCATTAAGGTTAGCAGCAAGCGCCGAACCCCTGATCCCTGACTGCTTGTTGACAAGATCAAAGCTTGCGGCATCAATTGCCACCGGATCACGCGAAGCAAGGAATCCAATGTCCGGCACAATAGGAGCGTCACTCCATGGCAAGCAATCGCAATCGGGGGTTATATTGGTCAGAAAATTAAAATATCCGACCTTTTTTCCGATCGATGTTCCAAAGGCATATTCCACAAGTCGCTCGATGAATTGTGGGATCTCGGTCTCCCAGTCAACATCGATTGCATGCTCGGGGCAGATTGACATGCATTCGAAGCAACCTATGCATGACTCTTTATCGATCACGGATTTTCCATCGACCAGGCAGATAGCCGAAGACGGGCATGTGGCAAGGCATTTTGCGCAACCGATGCATCGCTCTTCTGCAACAATGGGTTTTGCCGAATGTTGTTCCTGTTTCCCGGCTGGCGGGGCACATCCCATAGCAAGATTCTTGATAGCCCCCCCAAATCCCGCAGGCTCATGACCTTTAAAGTGAGAGAGGACGAACATGGAGGTTACATCAGCAATATCCCCTGATACCAGTACCCGATTAAAGTGGCGTTTCGCGATTTTCACTTCACGGAAATTTTTTCCCGTAATCCCATCGGCGATCAGAATAGGTGCGGCCACGGTCGCATATGAAAAACCATGCTCAAGGGCAGTAATAATATGATCGAGGGAATTTGATCGGCTTCCCAGATAGAGGGTATTGGAATCAGTGAGAAATGGTTTTCCTCCATGCTCCCGGATCTTGTCTACTACCTGGCGAGCGAAGACAGGATTGATATAGGCATCGTTCCCCCGTTCACCAAAGTGGATTTTTATAGCAGTAGGCGCATCCTTCTCAATACAATCACCAAATCCGGCCGCTTCGAAGAGGGCATGCAGTTTGGCAATACTGCTCTGGCATGGGTCCCGGGCTCGCAGGCCCGCAAAAAAAACATCCCGGCTCATTTCTATCCTCTGTGTCTGATGTTCGTCTCCATCCTACTAATCTATGTAATGATGAACAATTTTCAAGAGATCTGGCGGCTGATTAAGTAACAGGTTGAAAATTTTGGGATTCGATCACCACTATCTCCGATAAAAATGAATAGAGGATTATTCCCGCTTCCCCAACTGGTGGTCCAGCCAGAAAAGGTGTCCCGGGATATCTCCAACAATTTTAATCTGTGCAAGGATCTCACTTGCATTTGCTTCTTCCTCTACCTGCTCTTTCACAAACCAGCCCAGGAAATTCGTTGTAGCATGGTCCTTCTCCTTGATAGAAAGATCCATTAAAGAGTGGATAAGCCCAGTGACCTTCTGTTCATGTTCATAGACCTGCTCGAATACCGCCTGAGCTGATTTCCATGTAGTCTTTGGGGCATCGATAGCAGAGAATGTGGGGGTTCCTCCCGCTTCGATGATATAGCCATATATTTTCATTCCGTGTGCCATCTCTTCGTTTGCCTGGAGCCGGAGCCATTTTGCAAATCCCTTCATAGGATACGACTCGAAATACGCAGACATGGCAAGATAGAGATATGATGAATAGAATTCCGCGTTCACCTGTTTATTCAGTGCATCTTCGACCGACTTTTTCAGCATTTTTTCTCTCCTTTTTAACCGCAATGTTAGCGTATTTTCTTTTAATCCTTTCGAACAGGTATAGTACCAATTCCATCTTCTATGAGAAAGAGAGTAATTATTTCCGGACGATCACCGATGCTTCCTGGTCAAAAGGATTCGTCCGTATGGCTAGCGAGAAGAGATATGGATAATTCTTTCTAAGATATTTCATGTAATCAACCCACTGTATTGAGATATTCCGATATACCCTGACAAGATCTCCATTGATATGGGAGAGATCGGTTGTGGGAAGTTCGTCCACCCCGCTCCTTCTTTCCAGCTCCTCGGTAAGGTGGAAAACTGTCCTTAGTGTTTCGGTAAACGTCTGGTGTTCGAGGAGTACTGGGTTTTCAAGGAGGCGGAGGAGGAAATTTCTCTTTTCGTTGAGGAAAATGGTGAGTTTTTGTATCTCAATTTTATTGATATCAATGGCGTAGTGGTATCCCTCCAGGAACGATTTGAGGTCATCAAATTCCTGGTCCTGCCATGTATCGCGAACAAGAAGCCGTTTCCTGATCCCATCCAGGCCCGGATCACAATCCGATATCTCGGCAAGGAGCATAGTACCGACTTCAGAGAAGAAGGTACCGATGACCATGTTCAGCTTCTCAAGCCGTTCCCTCCGCGAACGACGCGTGAGCAGTTCATTCAGGATAATGGTCACCAGGAACGCGCTGATAGGCAGGAATCCAAGTGAATTGAATACGTAGTTCAGGGTATCTGCAGGATTTTTCAGGACAAGGAACTTGATCGAATAGACCGCTATACTGATTGAGACCAGGATGAGCCCGAGTTTGACCTGCCAGCTGAATCGCATCAACATACCTCGTAAAACTAGGGTTAGTATCATAGTAAAAGAATTCGTTACGCGTATCCGCAAAAACTATTGTTTTCCCGTCACCCGCGTCAGCATCTCGACGTTGCTTTTCGTGAAGAACCCATCAAACCCCTGGTAGCGGTGAATGTATTCATTCACTAACATCGTGTGAGGGGAGGGCAGAGAAAAGGTCTGTTTCAATCCCTCCTTTTCTGATCCAACCAGTGCAACCAGGAACTCCAAGCCATCTTTTTTCAGGGCATTGTACGTATCCTCGACGCGGTCAGTCTGGAATGCTATATGGTGGACCCTTGTTCCATAATTCCGGATGAACATCTCGGTCGGCCCGGGATCCGTATTTTCCCGGAACGGTGCTATACCTGAGGTAAAGACCATGGCAAAGTCATCACTTGAGAGCCTGGCCACGCTGGTGATGGAATTCAGGGACCTGACAAAGACGGCAAAATCAAAGGAATAGGTGGTGAGCTCCATGAATTCGATAATAGCATCGTTCCGCTCGATGGCTTTCACCCGTGTCGCAGCGTGGTCGAGACCGTGGATGTTGGCCAGGTGTGGCAGGTCAGGTTTTTTGGGGGAATGAGGAAGTTGTACTGCGTCATGAGGAGCATAGCCGCCTTTCTCTCCCGTCCATTCTATAAAACCGAGTGAATTTCCGGTATATCGCGAGGGCATTGTCTGGATAAAACGGAAGTGAGGATAATCGGTGATATCCGTTGTCATGAACCGGATCCCCCGTTCAGTCTGGATCTCCACGTACCGTTCGAGTCCGGTTGTCCGGAATACGAATGTTTCGAGACGGGTATTGGGAAGATTTCTTGTTTTTTGGGCTGAATTCACCGCATCAAACGGATTTTCGCCTTTTTTCCTTGCCCTCAGGAGAAAGGAGGCAGAACCTTTTGTCCCAAGCACAAGGGTCGTGAATGAATCATCCTCAAAATGTGCTTCCAAAGTGAGTCCGGTATACCATAGAAGCTCTTCAGCAGATAGTTCAAGCCGTCCGGGCTCGGTGCTGATAATGACGGAGTCAAGACCATGAACCAGCCCTTCAAGCCCCAGATCCTTCCTTTGCTGAAGAACCCCGGGGATCCTGGCAGCAAGGTCCTGCTCCTGCCGGGCAATGAAAACCTCCTGATCCATTGCATCTCTTTCCTGGAACCCATCTTCTCCGGGAGTTTCTTTCTCTGCGATGAAGAGGGGAAGCCTGCACATATTATTGTTGGCAATCGAGAAGGGGGGTGACGACCCCACCTAATCCGCGTACTTTGCAGGGTCTGCATCAAATTTTTTCTTGCATCCCGGGGCACAGAAATAGTACACTTTCCCTTTGAACGTGCTCGTGAATTTTGCGGTCTTTTCATCAACGGTCATTTTACAGATCGGATCGATGGCCATCGGTTTCACCTCAGGCTCTCCCTTTCTTTGCAGGAGGGATATACCTTTTCAATAAAAGGGAGAGGGATACAACGGTAACGGAACTAGCCGCCATTGCCAATGCAGCGAGTACCGGGCTGAATGTGTAACCGGTAAAAGGATATAAAATTCCAGCGGCAAGGGGGATGAGCAGTGCGTTGTACGCAAACGCCCAGAAAATGTTCTGCTTGATACGACTCATAACTTTCCGGGAAAGCTGAATAGCGGCCGCGACATCCAGAAGATCATCCTTGATAAGCACGATATCCCCGCTCTCGATAGCAACGTCGGTCCCGCTCCCTATTGCGATACCTACATCTGCCCGGGCAAGGGCTGGAGCATCGTTAATGCCATCCCCGATGAATGCAACCACAGATCCGGCTGCCTGGAGCGATTTCACTTCCCGCTCTTTGTCTTCAGGGAGTACTTCTGCAATAACCCGGCCGATTCCCACCTGGCCTCCAACTGCTTCCGCGGTTCTCTTGTTGTCTCCTGTAATCATCGCTACCGAAAGCCCCATGTCTTTGAGCTCCTGTATTGCGTCCGGAGTCGTTTTCTTGACGGTGTCAGCAATAGCAATAACTCCGGCATTGTTCCCTGCAACTGCGACCAGGACAACGGTCCTGCCGGTCTCTTCGAGCCGTATAATTTGCTGGTCGAGCTCAGGAGGTATGATGATATTTCTCTCGGTAAAGATCGCCCGGTTTCCCACAAGGACCTCTTCTCCGAGCACCCGGGCAGCGACACCTTTTCCCGCAAAGGTGGTGAACTCCGTTGAAGACTCCACAGGAACATGTAACTCCTCTGCTTTTCTGACGACTGCCTCGGCAAGGGGGTGGGTTGCATTCTTCTCTACGCTACCCACAAGGGATAACAGGGTTCGTTCATCAATTCCAAATGGGATAAGGTCTGTCACCTCTGGTTTTCCTCTTGTCAGGGTTCCTGTCTTGTCAAAGACCACCGTGGTTATGCGATCGGCAACTTCCAGAGCTTCACCGTTCCTGATGAGGATCCCGAGCTCTGCTCCCCTCCCGACACCGACCGTAACCGCCGTGGGAGTTGCAAGGCCGAGGGCACAGGGGCAGGCAACAACGAGGACTGAAATGAGGGCGGTGAGTGCGAAGAGGAGGGAGGAATCCAAGACGAGATACCACAGGAGAAAAGCACTGATGGCAATGGTCAGCACTAGTGGGATAAAATAAGAGACCGCAACATCAGCGATTCGCTCAACCGGAGGCTTTGTTGCCTGGGCTTCCTCAACAAGGGTGATGATCTGGGAGAGAACGGTATCCTTGCCGACTTTTTCTGTCCTGAACGTGAAGATGCTGTTTGTGTTGAGGGTCCCTCCGACTACCTTGGAGCCTTTCGATTTCAGGACTGGGATCGGTTCACCGGTTATCATCGACTCATCAACGTAGCTCTCTCCATCAGTTACCTCCCCGTCGACAGGTATCTTTCCGCCGGGTTTGACGATTACAAGATCTCCCGCTGCAACATCCTCAATCGCAATCTCGGTTTCGTTTCCATCGCGAAGGACCAGGGCAGTTCGCGGCCGGAGACCGACCAGTTTCCGGATGGCTTCAGAAGTGCGTCCCTTGGCACGGGCTTCCAGATATCTTCCAAGGATTAGAAATGATGCGAGCATGATTGCCGTGTCATAGAACATGAAATCGTGGGTCAGCACGATACCTAGGGTTCCGAGAACACTCGCGCCATAGGCAACGCCGGTACCCATCGCATACATCACATCCATGGTAAGGGTCCGGTTCCGGAGTGCACTCAGGGCAGCACGGAAAATCGGGTAAGCCACGTAGAAAAATACCGGGGTGGAGACCACCAGCATGAACCAGGAGAGCGTATGCATTCCAACAGGAAGGGGGATAAACATCAGGAGGAAAAGGGGGATACTCACTGCGAAACCGATAGAAAATCGCCGGAACTTGTCGGAAAGGTCCCGTTCCCGGGCACGTTCTTCAGCCTCCAGTGAGAGATCTTCTGCGACTCCCAGGTACTGGTAGCCGGCATTTTCGATCGCTCCCTTCATCTCCTCAATGGAGGTAACAGAGGGATTGTAAGTGACATATGCCTTCTCTGTGGCAAGATTGACCCGTGCATGAATGACCCCGGGGAAGGATGAGAGTGCTTTTTCGATAGTTTCCACGCAGGTGGCACACATCATACCCCCCACCCGGATGATCACCTCATCGTGAATGACGTCATATCCTGCACCCTTGATCACTGCCTCAATTTCCCGCAGGGAGACCAGATCTGGATCAAACTCAATCCTTGCAATATCAGTACCAAAATTTACCTTTGCGGTTGTTCCCTTACCGAGGCTGCCCACCGCATCCTCTATGGTTACCGCGCAGGTAGCACAGTGCATCCCTGATATTCTAATGTCGGCTTTCCTCATCCCTTTCATAACGCCCCACAACGCATGTTGTACCCAGATTGACGGTATCATGGGTAATAATTACTGCTCGTTGCCGGGACTCTCTCTTTTAGGATTTCCACCATGTCAAGGTATATCACCTCGCCTGTTACAGTGTCGGATATGAAAGAACCGAACCCTTTCCAGGTCATTCTCTTTTTCCTGCTTGTTGCACCAGGGGTGTATCTCCTGTACGAATGGGGAGTGGGAACAGGTCCTGCCACGTTCCTCTGGGTGGGAATTATTGCTGCCCTCGTTGCCCTGCTTATCGCATGGTCATTCAAGATTGCAGACCAGTGGGAGAAAGCAGTTGTTCTCAGGCTCGGCCGATTTACCGGTCTTCGGGGTCCCGGTCCTTTTTTCATCATACCTTTCGCAGAAAGGGTCGCATACTGGATCGATCTGCGGGTGATCACGACCTCGTTCCGTGCTGAAAAAACGCTGACAAAAGATACTGTCCCGGTGGATGTAGAAGCGGTTCTCTTCTGGAAAGTGCTTGATCCGGAAAGGGCTGCACTTGAGGTGGAGGATTACCGGACCGCAATCAGCTGGGCATCCCAGACGGCCCTTCGCGAGGTTATCGGGAAATCCTTCCTTTCAGAGATGCTGGAAGGGAGGGAGAAGCTCGATGCAGTGCTCCAAAAGATCATTGATACCAGAACCGAGCAATGGGGTATCCACGTCAGTTCGGTAGAGATACGCGATGTGATCATTCCCCCTGAGCTTCAGGATGCGATGTCCATGCAGGCGCAGGCAGAGCGTGAACGCCAGGCCCGGGTCATCCTTGGTGATTCGGAACGGCAGATCGCCGAGAAGTTTGAGGAGGCAGCAAGGACCTACGAACACAATCCAACTGCACTCCATTTGCGCGCGATGAACATGCTCTACGAGGGGCTCAAGGTGAAGGACAATGCCACGCTCGTAATCGTCCCGGCATCGATCCTTGAGACAATGAACCTCGGGTCAACAACCGGCCTTGTCTCTCTTGCAAAACTACAGGAAATGGAAAAGAAAAGACAACAATCGGGGTCCGGGGCAGAGGACCCTGCCCGGGCAAATGAGGAAAAGAAATCACCAGAGTAAAACAAAACTCCCTTTTTCTATGCCTTATCATGCCCTGTCAGAATGACAGAAACACTGTGTATACTATGACGTTCAGGACCGTCAAGGGAAGCCCGATTTTGAAAAATTCAAGGAATGTGAGTGTCACCCCGCACCGTTCCGCATTCTGGATTACAATAACATTACTGGCGGCACCAAGGATGGTTAGATTTCCGGCTATTGTACTTCCGGCAGCAAGGGCAAGCATCGCTTGGATCGACATCCCCTGCTGAATGATCAACGGCTGGAAAAGAGCAACGAAGGGGACATTCGAGATAAACTGGCTGATCACCACACTTACCACCATGATGACGGGGACCGAGGTGACTGTCTGGATATCGATCACCGATTGGAAGAACCCTGTGTCAAAGACGCTCTGCATCAATACAAAGAGGGCTGCAAAGAAGATCAGGGTGTACCAGTCAACGTTCCGTATCAGTTCGCCCCTTCTCGGGCTCATGAGCAGCAGGGGCGCGGCACCTGCGAGTGCGATTACCATCAGGGGTAAAGGATTGTAGCCGACAATCCCTCCAACGATGCGGAATCCGATCAATACGAGGATGATCGCAAGTGACAATGCGGTCAGCCGGGCAAGGGAGGTATCCCTGATTGGTTCAGGCTGAACAGGAGGTGGACAACCCGATGCAGGAGGATAGAAGGTCCGGACGACCAGCCACGCAATGATCAGGTTGATGAACGTCGGTATTCCAAGGTAGACGAGAAACGGGGTGAATGCATCACCGAGATCTGCAAATGATGCAATAAGGAAGTTCTGCGGATTTCCGATAGGGGTCGCAACACTCCCGATTGTTATGGCAAAGCAGAGAGCAAGGAGCGCTCCTTTCCGGTCAATACCCCAAGCACAGGCAAGGGCAATGACCAGGGGAGTTCCGATGACGGCAATGGTATCATTCATGAGAATTGCAGAAAATATTCCCATCACCATGATCAGCAGAAAAAGAAACTGGTCAGGATTCTTTGCCCTTACAAAGACGCGGTGAGAGATTGACGAGAGATAACCACTTTCCTGAACAGCTGCTCCGATGACAAACATGCCAAAAAGAAAGAGCATCACGTCAGCATCGATAGCAGATAATGCCGCGTGAGGGGTAATCTGGCCGAGCAGGAGGACGGCAACCGCCCCGGCCAGCATGATCTGCCATATCCGGAAGGTATACCCGCCCACCTGGCGGATTGCGATGAGGAGAAAGACCAGGATGAGGATGATAACTGGGATGAACATCAGGCGGTTCCTGCTTACCCGGCGTGATCAGGACCTGCAACTCTCCACAGTCCAGGTGAGGAGGATCCCGGAATCCATCCGTTCAAATCCATAAAGGCTGAGCTTGGGGAATTCAGACTCGGTGACAAATCCTTCCCCGTCAGCCAAGGTCGGGGCCTGCATGCCTCCTATCACCATGTTTCCGATGTAACATGTCAGCTTGTCTACGAGACCCTCCCTGAAGAATCCCCATATAAGGGTCCCGCCGCCCTCTAACATGAGTGTCCGGATCCCCCTGCTATAAAGCTGGGAAAGAAGGAGCGGCAGGTCAACTACGTCCTCCCCTGCTATGATGACGGTCGCATAACTGGAGAGCGCCTCGATCTTTTCCTTGTCGGCACAGAGTGAGCAGGCAATGATCCGATCTCCCGTCCCCTTGTGAAGGAGTGCCGCGTCTAATGGGATCCTTGCACGACTGTCAACAACGATACGTACCGGATTGTCCTCTTTCCCATGTGCCCTTCGTTCAGCGACCAGCGCAGTTGATTTTACCGTAAGAGAAGGATCGTCAGCGAGCACCGTTCCGATACCCACCATGACCGCATCGCTCTCTGCCTTTATTTTGTCCACTCTGGAAAAATCAGATGATCCTGAGATTCGCACCTGTCTCCGTTCCCGGGTCGAGAGTTTTCCATCGGCACTCATCGCGACGTTGACATGGACAAAGGGACGCATAGACTACCATTGGTCAGGGTCACTCTTCAAGATTACCCGGCGTTGCAGATGCTGATCAGGGTCGAGAGCGCGTTGTATGGAATTGTTCATTGATACGACAAGCTTCCCTGCGGGATTCAGTCCCCGGTTCTTCCATCTTTCCCCAGGGATCCGATTATCACAGCAGGAGCCTGTATAGGTAATACAATCCAAACAGAATGAGTGATATTCCACAAATCCCGAGTATCCAGCGGTATAATCGTTCACTGAGAATGAAACGCCCGCGGTGTATACCGACCGAAACCAGGGTAAACCATCCGAGATCCGCGGACCAGTGACCGATAATGAAGGCAAAGGCCACGCCAAACCCCCCCTGATATGCTCCGATCAACAGTGCACTGCCTACGGTGAACCACCAGATCCAGAAATACGGGTTCGAAATACTGGTGATGATTCCTGCCATGAATGGCTGGGTAACGGTTTCTGTTGTATCGTCATAGTTGATCCGGGCATTCTTTGCTTCGCAGAGGGTCAGGACTCCGAACACCAAGAGAGCCGCGCCCCCGATACCTGCTATCAGCCAGGAATACTGACCGATCACCACACTCAGGCCAGCTATGATGAGGAGAACCATCAGGATCTCGACCACGATGTGCCCAAGAGTCACCCGTGGCCCGGCACTCCATCCGCTTTTCAGGGATGCTTTGATGGTGGCAACAAGAGTCGGCCCGGGTGCAAGTGCTCCAGTAAGCCCGATAAGAAAACCGAGCCCTGCCATTTCAACAAATGAATACAGTGCAACCAGCCTTACAAGGTATTATCGTTACTATCCCAATTATATTCGCACGTCAGTATCCCTCATTGGCACCGATCGCACCTGCTGTATTCCTGCAATGATTGCTCCGACTGGCCACGAACAATTCATAAGTCCTAAATAATTACCTCCCACATTAGAGAAAGATGAATCAGAGGTATTGTATTTCACTAGTCGTGGTGCTCCTGATGACCGTGCTTGTTTTGTCAACAGGGTGCACCAGCACCACCCCCCAGGCAAAAACGTATGTGGTGGGCATCGATGCAGAGTATCCCCCGTACAGCTATATCGATCCCGATGGGAATGTGACTGGATTTGACGTGGAATCCATGAGATGGATCGCGGCTAAGGAAGGTTTCAATGTGACATTCCAGCCAACGGCATGGGATGGAATTATCCCTGCTCTCCAGGCCGGGAAGATCGATATTATTTATTCAGGGATGACCATTACCGATGAGCGGAGAGAAAAGGTCAGTTTCAGTATTCCCTATCTGAAGATCAACCAGTCCGTTGCCGTGCACAAAGAAGGGAACTATACCATGGATGATTTCATGGCCGGTGGACTTATTATTGGTGCGCAGCGGGGCACAACCGGTGCAATCTGGGTAGAAGAGAACCTGATTGAAACCGGGAAGATGCCCGCTGAAAACCTCAAGGTATACGACAATTTCCCGCTCGTAATAACCGATCTAGCTTTCAAGAGAATTGATGCTGCGATCTATGACCGTCCTCCCCTCCTTGATGCAATTGCGGACAAACCACTGGTGATTATCGACCCCCAAATCGATACCCACGAGGAATACGGTGTAGCGGTCAGGAAGGATGACACACTAATGCTGGACGCTATCAACAAGGGGCTCTCCTCCCTGATGCAGGACCCCTACTGGGAGGAACTGAAGCAGAAATACGGGCTAATATGAAACAACGCAAAATCCCATTTCATTTTCTTTATCGATTCGCCTCTAAAGACAGATGGGGAGAAGCATTTGTGAACGAGTCTTGGTATACAGAACCCTGATCGCGGGATACCCTTATGGATGTCACGTCAATCCTCGCGGAATGGACGCCCTACCTGATCGGGGGGATTTCCCTCACACTCGGGCTCGTGGCAATAGCCCTTGGAATTGGTGTTGCCCTTGGCCTGCCTTTCGCACTCGTGCAGGTCTATGGACCCCGCCCTGCAAAGGCAGCGATAAGTGCCTATGCATGGTTCTTCAGGGGACTTCCTGTGCTCGTCCTCCTGTTCCTCTTTTACTTTGGGATATTCCCTGCGATGGGGCTTGACCTTCCTGCTTTTTTCGTCGGTGCGGTAGTGCTCGGTCTCCGTGGTGCAGCATACCAGTCCCAGATATTCCGGGGTGCTATCCAATCCATCAATGAGGGCCAGATGATTGCAGCACTTTCGCTCGGGATGACCAGGCTTACGGCGATCAAATCCATCATCCTCCCCCAGTCACTCCGGATTGCACTCCCAGGGTGGTCGAATGAATATCCCGAGATACTCACTGATTCAGCGATATGTTATGCTATTGGCGTAGCAGAGCTGCTGACAAGGACATCGCAGATCGTTGCGGTAACCTATGTCACCATGCCGATTTACCTGTGTTGCGCCCTGATCTTTATCCTCCTCAATTATGCCGGCATGAGGGTCATCCATGTGGTCGAAAAAAGAGTTGCCATCCCGGGCTTCGGGGCAGGGGCAGGATAGTCCAATGAAAGATGATGCATTTGTCCTCCGGGTGGAGGATATCCATAAAAAATTCGGGACAAACGAGGTGCTCAAAGGGGTCTCCTTCAACGTCAGGAAAGGGGAGACGATCGTTTTTATCGGGCCTTCCGGAACGGGAAAGAGCACCCTGCTCCGCTGTATCAACCAGTTGACCATCCCAGAAAAAGGGAGAGTCTGGCTCCACGATGATGAAGTGACCAATTCAGGACCTAAGATTTCCTATTTCAGGCAGAAGATAGGGATGGTGTTCCAGAACTTCTACCTCTTCGACCATCTGACCGCAGTCAGGAATGTGGAGATAGCCCTTCTCAAGGTCAAAAAGATGGACCCGGAAAGTGCCCGGAGACAAGCGCTGTACGAGCTCGAACAGGTTGGCATGAAGGGCTGGGCAGACCACTACCCCGCCGAGCTCTCCGGGGGACAGGCCCAGAGGGTATCCATCGCCCGGGCACTTGCCATGGATCCGGAAGTCATTCTCTTTGATGAACCCACCTCTGCCCTGGATCCTGAGTTGACGAGAGAAGTGCTTGAAGTCATGAAGAAACTGGCAAAATCGGGGATGACCATGCTGGTAGTCTCCCATGAGATGGGATTTGCTGCCTCCGTTGCAAACCAGATCATCTTCATGGAAAACGGGAACATTGTCGAACAAGGTCCTCCCGATGCACTGCTCTATGACCCGGCTTATGTGAGAACAAGAAAATTCGTCGGCCAGTTTGCTGACCTTACCCAAAGGAAGGATTAGATGGAACCTGCAGGGTTTATCACTGATATCCTGATCCCAGCCCTCTCACAGGGGCTCGTGGTAACCCTGCAGCTGATAGTTCTCTCCGCACCATTTGGCCTGCTTCTCGGGATTGGGATCTCGCTCGGAAGACAGTATGGTGGAAAAAACCTCTCCAACATCTGCAAGCTGTATGTTATTTTTATCAAGGGCTGCCCCCTTCTGCTTCTCCTGTTCATTCTCTATTTCGGACTTCCCTCGGTCGGGATCACCCTGACTGCCTTTGCCGCATCGGTCATAGGGTTCATCCTCTGCAATGCCGCATATAACTCGGAATATATCAGGGGGGCCATTCTTTCGGTAAAAGATGGCCAGACGATTGCTGCACAGGCACTTGGCATGACGAAGTGGCAGGTGATTCGCGAGGTGGTCCTCCCCCAGGCTCTGCGAAGGGCTATTCCGGGATTGTCGAATGAGTTCATCTACCTGATCAAGTATTCTTCACTAGCCTACATGCTTACGGTAATAGAACTTTCTGGGGCTGGGAAGCTGGTGGCTACCAAGTATTTTGCCTATAACGAGGTATTTATCGCGGTTGGAATCGTCTACCTTGCCCTGGTTACGTTCACCACTGTTGCAGTCCATTATCTGGAAAAGAGAGTGGCCGTCCCCGGTATGATTCACTAAAACTAATCCTTTCTTTGACCGCCCCCACGTTTATCATGAGGATGGCGGTGGTGGATATCGGGCCGGTGGGGATGAGCGTGGGTCATTTCATGGTGGGTATGGCAATGGCAATGTTCAGCTCCATCGCCTTGCTCTGCATTCCCCGTAGGATGTACATGCATATGGTGAAGATCATCATGACCATGGCGATGTTCATGTACGAGGTGATGATGAGTATGGACATGAACATGCACTTCGGTGAGCAGGAGTATGATGCCTGTTGCCATTACCGGAAGCGCAATGAAAAACAGTGTAGTAAACTGACCTGAGAAAAGGAGAAGGGAGAGGAGCCCACCAAACAGGGGGGAGACGGCGAGAAGTGCACCAGATCTGGCACTGCCAAGACCCCTCAAGGCCATGAGGAAGAGGACACTGGCAAGGCCACCATAACAGACGAATCCCAGGCATAACGCCGCAAGAGTGGATGATCCTCCAGGAAATGTCTCTCCAAGCAGCAGTCCTGCAAAAACCGAGAGAATACCCCCGCCGAATCCTTTGATGATGACAATTATGACCGGATCGCGTATCGAGATATTCCTCGAGAAGTTATTATCGAGAGCCCAGAAGGTGCAGGCAAGGAGGACCCCCATTGCAGGGAGCGAGATGCTGGTCACGGCCTCCGGATTATAGGTTAGCAGGACGCATGCTGTGGTGATGCAGAGGAGGGCTGTCCATACCTGTCTTCCTATCGCTTCATGGAATGCAAGCGCGGCCAGAACGGTGGTCATCACCACTTCGAAGTTGAGGAGGAGCGCTACAGAGGCTGGGGCCAGGAACTGGAGGCTCACCATAAGGGTGAACGGCGCAAGGAATCCCCCGCAGATCACCACACCCGATAACCAGGGAATATCGGTTTTTTTTAGCGCGGATTCATTCCGTGAATTATCCGGCCGGGAAAAGGAGAACAGACAGAGATAAAGCAGAAGACCTGCACCGGAACCGATATAGAGGAGTCCGGCAAGGATCATCGGGCTGACACCGTCAAGCGCCAGCTTTGCAAGGGGAGCTCCGCACCCGAAAAGTACCGCTGTGCCAAGGCCGAAATAGACTGGGTCAATGGTCCGGAACGATGGCAGGGAGATGGGGAATTTCATGCAATCGCCAGAGAATTGGGGAAATGATGATGGAAAATCCAACTGCCAGGCAGGGGAAAAAGGTCAGATTCCAGGGCAAGGATCTGTTCCCTTCAAGGGATGGAGGATTCTTTCAGCCCTTCCAATGCCCCTACTCTGGGTTACTTCATATTGTACTTACTGATCAGTTCCTGCCAGTAAGGATCGTTCATCAGCGCTTCCAGCCCTTCATTCAGGGTGGACAGAAGTTCGGTGTCCTCTTTCCTGACGGCGATACCAAACTCTTCTTTTGTCTCGACCGAGCCTATCTTTTCGATCTCCTTGCCCTGGATCATGTCTTTCAGGGAGAGATCATCGTACATAACCGCGTCGATTCTTCCTGATTCAAGATCATTGACGGCAAGCGGCGTGTTATCATAGAGCTTCAGGTTGTTCTGCGGCATCAGACCCTTCCCGATGAGATTCTCCTCGATCCACATGGCTGCTGTGCAGCCACGCTGGGTTCCAATGATCGCTTTTCCTGAAAGCACATCCTCTACGGTTACGTTGGATCCCTTGTTTGCCACCACATCCTGGTTCACAACCCAGTAGGGGGTGCTGAAGTTCACCTTCTCCTTCCGCTCATCGGTGATCGTCATCCCTGCATAAATGAGGTCGATCTTCTTAGCTTGCAGTGCAGGGATGATGCCATCCCAGGCGATAGGCTGGAACTCAATCGCCAGCCCTTTCTTCTCGGCGATCCAGCGCATGGAATCGACGTCAAACCCGGTGGCATTCCCGCTTGAATCCACGTAACTGAAGGGGGGATACTGCCCATCAATGCCAACGATGTATACTTTTACTTCCGGTGATGGTTTCTCAGTCCCGGTCTGGGTACATCCGGCACAGAGTACCAGGATGGCAGTGATTACTGCCAGAAATGAGATAACTTTCATTGATTTCATGCAAGAACGTTTCAACGATAATGAATATATGCGTTTCATATTGGCTCGATCCATAGTTTGTAACGGTTTGACTGCAGTGGGGAGGGTTCAATGGGGGATTAGCATATTACCACAAACCGGTCCCAAGAACTACAACGTAAGACTCATGCCACTGGACATTTAACCATGGTGTGTGCAGCAGCATGGAAATGTTACGATACGCCCCGCACGTCGGGATGACGCCCCGGCACTCTGTGACAACAACAGGGCAACTGCCCTGGAGACCGAGGGTCGCATCCTTGATCCGATAGTTGCATGCAAAGGGGTTATTGAACTCTTCGACAACCCGTCACGCGGATTCTATGTTGTTGCAGAACTGGAGGGTCGGGTCATCGGCCAGTGCATGATCACCTACGAATGGAGTGACTGGAGGTGTGGAAATTTTTGGTGGGTGCAGAGTGTCTATGTTCTCGCAGAATACCGAAAAATGGGAATATTCACTCAGATTTTCAGGGAAATATACAGGCTGGCAAGAGAAAAATCCCAAGTGGCCGGTCTCAGGCTCTACGTTGATCGTGACAATACCACTGCGATGAAAGCTTATGGTTCACTGGGTATGCATGAGGCTCGCTATGTCCTCTTTGAATTTGAATTCAGGGATTCCCAGAGATAGTAGCCGATGATTCCATTTTCACTGTCTTGGAGATTAACACGCACCAAGACCAAAAAAGAAAATATGCTTCAGCAGCAATACTGATCCTTCAAACCAGGTGAAATAATGGGAATCTTTGACAAATTAAAAGGGAGTAAAACTATCCAGCTGACGCCCAAATCTGCTCTTGTGGCAGCTGCAATTTCAGTTATTGCATCTGACGGTGTTCTTGATGAGGCGGAGCTGAGGGATCTTGCGAAGATCGCCAGAGGAGATAAAAGTGCCGTGAACGATGCAGTCCAGGTACTGGAGGGCAATTCTATCCAGGAAACAATGGATCTTGTTGCAAAGTGTCTCAATGAGAAGCAGCGGATGGCTGCCATGGCGATCCTGCTTGACCTTGCAATGGCTGATGGTATCCTCGCCGGGAATGAACAGAAGATCCTCCAGCAGTACATGGAGAAATTCGGCATTTCAGAAACAGCAATAAAGCCTCTGATCGACACAATCGCTCTAAAAAACGATTTTTCAGTCTTCTCTTAATTCTTTTTTACGATATCCTATCAGGAGTTATCTAATGTCGATCAGGAGTTATCTAGTGTATTTGTATTGAAATCCCTGCTCGTATCAACCACCGATCATACCCCCCATCTGAGAAAACCATGACCTCGATCGCAACTCCTTCCCTGGCAGATCGCAAGCCATCATCAAATCGTTTCCTGACGTTTCTCAGTCCATTGTCGAGAAAATATCGCCCTGTGCATGCGAGATAGGAAATCTCGCGGGAGAGGACATCCTCTTCAAAGGCCTTTATCTCAAGTGCGAGAGAATGTGCCTCATCTTCGGAAATTTCCACATTATACCCGCCGTGTTGATTGAGTCCGCTGATCTGGCGCCAGTCAACAGTGCCCTGGTCGTCCGGCTCCCTGTGAAGCATGTAGGGATACAGCCGGCATATCGAGGGCCTATTTTCATAAATCCTGCATCTTCGTTCACTGAGGAAATAACATGAACCCTTCGAATCTCCCTGCGACCGGAGGGTATACCCCGAAGCATAGTACATCCCATGCTGGTCGCAAAAATCAAGGACCGGAACGGGTTCCAGAGATTCGGGTGCAAATGACTGGATCCTCCTGACATCCGTATCCAGGAGAAGAACATGTCCATTGAAATCCCTTGTGCAGCACCGTGAGCAACAGTCACAATGGAAGCCAACTTCTACTATGATTTCGGCGAGATTTTCAGCAGGATATGCACGCAGAGCTGCCAGGTCCGCCTGCCGTGATATCAAATTAGTCCGAAACGGGACTGGGAGCTGATCCATACGTTTACAGGTAATCCCCGCCAAAAGGCAAAAAATCAGCGTTCTTGTCATGATATCCAAACATGAGAAAGGAGTCAGCCAGTGAGGGTATATTCTGACAATCGAGGCGTCAAAATCCATCATCTAACATCCTGGAATGAACCAATCTGCATATATTGAAGGATACGGAGATCAATTCAAGGGGCAAAGCTGGACTGGAGATGCCCAGTCCGATAGCTTCTCTGATTTGGTAAGAGGATCTGGATACCTGGAATTGCATACAGCACGATCCCTGCCAAATGATAGATTCTCACGTCGTCTTGCCACAAATGCCGACAGATAAAATGATCTCGTGTCTTTCACAAACTTCGGACCGACTGGACCTGGGATTTCAAGAATGGGGGTAATGGAGGAAGAGCCTTTTTATGGAGATTGAGGATTGGAACGTTAAAAATTAAAATAAATAGATTCTATGCGTCTTTTGAGAAGTATGCCTCAGCCCGGATTTGAACCGGGGACAACCAGATCTTCAGTCTGGCGCTCTCCCGAACTGAGCTACTGAGGCGAGGAATACATTATTTAGCTCTCAGCCTAATAAATTGTATTATTTATGGGTGCATATCCCAAAAAATGCACCGATTTTTACCTTTGGTGGTGGCGTATCTGGGTTTCGCAGGAAAAGGCGGTGCTGGCGGTGGATTTGAGGAGCGGGTAACCAATCTGCTCAAATCAAGGAGATCAACCCTCGTGCACCTGACTCATAACGATCTTGATGCCGTAGGGAGCGATGCAATTCACAGAATGCGGTACGGGACGATCACGAGTATCTTCTGCTCGGTCGGGACCTTTCCCCAGGCGCTCGATGCGTTAGCTTCTGTAGAGGGGAAGGGGACAATTCTCTCCATCAGCGATCTTGGGTATCAAAAAGGGATTGAACATCGTATCCGGAGCGTATCTGAAGCAGGCTGGCGGATACAATGGCGTGATCATCATCGGTGGTCCGCTGATGAGAGAGAACAAATACAAGAGTTCTGTGATCTTCTCATGCTGGACACATCGACCTGTGGGTGTGGTATCTGTGCCAGAGATCTGCTTCCTGGTGATGAAACAGCAGCAGAGATTGCCCGGGTTGTCTGCGATTATGACCTCTGGAAGCATGAAGATCCCCGATCAGCGATGCTGGGTGTTGTCCTGCAACGGAAAAAGAACAGGGATTATGTCCGTGACCGTCTGGCAGAAGGCATTCTCACTGATGAGTATATTGAAAGGGAATACCGGGAAATCGTGGGAGACATGGAGGAGAAAATGGCAAAGAGCATCCGAAAAGCCACACTCATGGGAGAGAAATATCGTATCGCATTCTCTCCGCTTTTTGGATACCCCAGTGAGACAGCTGCCCAGATGAGGAAAGAATTATCGACCGATATCGAAGTGCTCATTTCTAAGGATGGCCGGTTCTCTCTCCGAACAGTTCCGCCAATAAGCCATATCATCGCGCGTCATTACGGGGGAGGGGGGCACCCGAACGCTGCTGGTGGATCGTTTCAATTTTCATTCCTTGAAAGAATTCGGTTCATACTTCTTGGTAGCAGCTCTCAATTCAGGCGTTTCGTGGATATCGCCGAATCTATCTGAACACCGAGGCATTTTCCACTACCGATTTCCAGTATTGATCACATGAGTCCTGGCAGTACCCTCCACATATCAGATGTTCTGCATCTCTGAATTCGAGTGCCCGAAGGAGATCCTCCTCTCTAGCATCGACCAGGATAATCTTCTGGATGTCATAATCATCCATGATTTCTGCAACAACCCCAAGTGCTGATGATCTGACAGCCAGGATATCCTGATATTCAAGGATCAGCCCCATATTTTTTTTTGTTTCCCTGTGGCTGAAAAAAAAGACTTTCTGACCTGCAAGCGCTTCCAACTCCTCTTTGTCCGGGGTATCACAGTGGAGAATATGGCCGAAAATCCCCCTATCCCGCATCGATCGCATCATTGCATGATATACAGAGACAAGAGCCGGCAGTACCTCATCAGTGTCTTTATAATATCGATTATTCAGCCTGAGTTCCCCGGGAGATGGGAAAGCAAACCAAAGATCTTTTTGTATGGCTGAAAGGTATTCGGCATCTTTCACAAGGGGAAAGCTGTCGTATCCGATCTCTCCTGTTATTACCCTTCCCTCAGTCCCGATAAAGGAGTTGATTAAACGGTCCTGATAGAACTTTCCACCCGCACAGGGGGTATTGATCCCGGCCTCAATCTGGGGCATCAAACCTCCCTCAAGCTGAAACGTGATGAGGTCCGCCTCTCGTCCCCGCCGTGCTCTCACCCATTCTGCCAAGACTTCGCGATCAGGGATGGGTGCATCCGAACCTAATGACCTGGTCAGAAATGAGACTCGCTTTCGCATAGTAATCACGTTATTTATAGAATCATCGTCAAACCGAGATAATGATGAGTACAAGACCCGTCCTCGTGACCTGCGGGCTCCCTTATACCAATGGCCCCTGCCACCTTGGCCACCTCCGTACTTATGTACCGGCTGACTTTTATGTCCGCTATTTACGCCGGATTGGTGAGGAGGTTGTTTTTATCTGCGGGTCCGATAATCATGGAACGCCCATCGTCGTGAGTGCAGAAGACGCGGGAATCACCCCCAGGGCATTGACTGAACAGTATCATGCCCATTTCGACCAGACGTTCCTCAGAATGAATGTGATATTCGATCATTTTGGCATGACAGACGATCCCACCAATCACCGCCGGACCAGGTCAATCGTCGAGCGGCTGATTGCAAACGGACATGTCTACTCGAAAGTCATTCAGCAAAGCTATTGCACAAAATGTCAGCGATTCCTTCCTGATCGGTATGTTGAGGGGCTCTGCCCCCATTGCGGAGCCGCTGCCAGGGGAGATGAATGCGACCAGGGATGCGGGAAACACCTTGAGCCAGGTGAGATCAAGGATCCCGTCTGCACAGTCTGTGGTACCCGGGCAGAATCGAGGGCCCAGGAACACTTTTTTTTCAGGTTGAGCAGTTTTAAGGATTACCTTCTTGAACATCTTGAAACGTTATCAGGGACTCTTAATGCAAGAAACTATGCCCTTGGGTGGGTGAAGGATGACCTTCATGACTGGTGCATCACGAGAACTCTTGACTGGGGAGTCAAATTCCCGGGGCGGGATGATCTGGTGGTATATGTCTGGGTTGATGCCCCCATTGGATACATCTCTTTCACTGAGGAATGGGCAGAGAAGAATGGTAAGTCGTGGGAGAAGTACTGGTGCGGGGACAATGCCCGGGTCATCCATTTTATTGGAGGGGACATCATTTATCACCATTGTATCTTCTGGCCGGCACTCTTGAAGGGTGCAGGATACGGGGTCCCCCATGCAGTGGTGGCTTCAGGAATGCTCAAGGTGGATGATCACAAGTTCTCAAAATCGCGTGGATACGTAGTATGGACAAACGATGATTACCTTGACAAGGGTCTTCCTGCGGACTACCTGAGGTATTACCTGCTTGCGTATACCAATCATACCAAGGAACTGAACTTTTCCTGGAAGATGTTCCAGGAGCGTATCAATAACGAGCTTGTCAACACACTCGGGAACTTTGCGTACCGGACGTTATTTTTTGCCCGGAAGGAGTTTGGGGGTATACCGGATACCGCTGTACAGCCTGATATTCTTAAGGAGATCGGGAGTACTCTGATCCAGGTGGACTCCACGATCAGGGACTACGAGTTCAAGACGGCCATTGATGCGATGATGACCCTTGCTGCTTACGGCAACAACTACATCCAGACCAATGCCCCCTGGAAACTGATCAAGACGGATCGAAATGGTGCAGCACAGGCTGTGAAAGACTGTATTGTGCTGGTTAGGGCGCTGTCACTCCTCTTTGAACCGGTGATACCCGGAAAGGCGCAGGAGCTTTGGGAGATGCTCGGGAATACGGACCGCATA
>JAKLGZ010000149.1 GCA_022710385.1 Methanoregula sp. | reverse complement strand
CTTCCCGAGGGCTTGGCCCGCCTTGGCTGCACCCTCCTTAACCGCTCCTCCTGCCTTGGTTGCACCCTCCTTGACTGCTCCTCCTGCCTTTGTTGCAGCCCCGGTTATCTGTTCCGTCCACGTGATCTTCCGGATGACGGATATGGTGTCGCCCTCAGCGGCACCAAGGGCTGCCATATCTTCAGGTGAGATCATGATGACTGTTTTATCCACCATCGCATCGCCGTAGCCCGTGACAGCCACGGTCTTTGTCTTCTTGTCCCAGACGGTGGGATATTGTGCGAGGACGAGCGCCTCCCCCTCTTTCGCACCGATCATCGGCAGGACTGATTCATGGACACGGGCCCGGCCTTTGCTCGGAAACGTCCGTACCTTCACCTTCAATGTCACTGATCCTTCCATAGCAGTCAAGGGTAGCTTGTTAAACTATTAATGCTTTATTAAGCCCCCGGCGGGAACGTTGAAATAGACCGGAGAACCCAGTAATTCGCCCGTGCAGTCAGGCTCGCGGGAGAAAAAAACAATATCAGGTGGATGAGGGGTAGTGTAATGGACGGGAAAAAAAATCAGAAATCGGTCATAACCCTGAACTGGTCGATCTCCTCGCGATTCAGCTGCTCGAGGAAGAGATCCGCAGCGGTATGGATATCCTTGCTTGCGGTGATCGCCCGGCCCACTACGATGATATCTGCCCCGGCCTTCACGGCATCCTTCACGACATCGACCCTGATACCACCGGCAGTGGCAACGAGGAGCCGTCCCCCGGCAGCCTTCTTGAGAGCAGGGATATTGCCCCAGGCGTGGGCGGTGTCCTCGGCATCGATCGCCCGGTGGAGTTCAACGATATCGGGCTTGACCTTGAGGATTTTTATCACCTTAACGGGGTCAGGCACATTCAGCATGTCGATCACCGAGTAGATCCCGGTCTTCTTCGCCTCGGCGATGGCCTTCTCGAGCGTTGAGGTGGGTGCAAGCCCCGAGATGACCACGGCATCGGCAGAGGCATCTGCCGCCATCCGGGCCTCAAGGTTCCCGGTATCGAGGATCTTCATGTCCGCGATGATGAAGGCATTCGGGCGGAACTTCCTGATCTCCGGGATGATCTCAAGCCCGAACTTCTTGATGAGCGGGGTCCCTGCCTCGATGATAAGGTGGTCATTTTCAGGGAGCTCGGAAAGAACAGAGGAGACCTTGTTCATGTCAACAAGATCGAGTGCCACCTGGAGATAGGGCGGGTCCCAGAGCCGCTGGACCTTGAAGCCCATGACCGCATGGGTCGACCGGTCCTTCTCGTAGAGGAGTGTCTTTCTGTCCGGGAATCCCTCCATGGCCCTCCGGAGTGCCAGTTTCATGGCGCCATAGTTGTACCGGTAGATCCGGTTGTAGTCTGCCGCCCCGGGACCAAGGTAGATGCTCGCCAGGATCACCAGCGAGTCGATGTCACTGTCCGGGAATACTCCCTCTTCGACCGAGTCGGCGACCGCTTTTGCCACCGCGGCCTGGACCGGGCCGAACATCTCCCGGATCTGGACATCTTTCTTCAGCGTGACCTTGGGGATGACCAGCGTCGCCGGTTTTGTGAGGAGGTTTGGCCGGACCACGGCAAGGAGCGGCGTGTGGCCTGCAGAAAGCTGGGAGAGGGCGTTTGCAAACGCCGTCCCGACAGGCCCGTCTTTGTCGCCGATCAGAAGGTCGATATGGGCGAGTTCAGGACCATCGCCTACGAGTGCTTCACCGATAAGATACATGGGATACCCTTTTCCTGCCTACTAGGTTTGGGATAGTGGTTTAAAAAGCCCTCTGGTATCCGGGGCACACATGGTCAGAGCGGCAGGGAAATGCCCCCTACAGAGCGGAATGACGCGGAAAGGGAGGGAAATGATGCGGGAGAGGTACTGGATGAAAGGGATGGACCTGTCAGAATCTGCAAAGAAGGGGATCGGTGAGCAGGATGATAGAGGGAGCAATGCCGGGACGCGGGAAATCTCACTCCTTTAAAAAGCGGATGTCCGGGTAAAGAGGATCACCCCTGGAATACCTGAAACGGATATACCGGAGCGTTCCTGGGATCAGGGATGGTTTGGGCTGGAGAAGAACGGAAAGCGCCAGGAGAATGCCTGGGGATCAGAACAGCAGGGTCAGAGGCATGGGAAACCGTGCAATGCGGAACAGGAAAATGTGGGGTCGGTGAGATTTGAACTCACGATCGACGGGTCTCTCCGACATGCGTCAGTGCTCCAACGGATCATCATCAGATCAGGAGACCCATTGTTCATCATTCACACGACGCGAAAGACCGCTGGAGCCCGTCGCCATTCCGGACTAGGCCACGACCCCCTTGGCCGTATTAAGGTCGCATTGTGCCGATTTAATGGTTATGCATTGGAATCAGTAGTGATATATCCTGAAAAATCCTTTTTTGTTAGGATGGATTCCCGGAGCTATGATTGCGGTATCTCAACCCAGCCCCTTCTT
>JAKLGZ010000148.1 GCA_022710385.1 Methanoregula sp. | reverse complement strand
GACGTACTGCCGACCGCGGTGGTCCCGCTCACGGCAATCCCGACCTTCATCCAGCACGGGACCGAGCGGTCACTCCGGGTAAGGTACCATGACAACCGGCCGGATACGGTCATCAAGGGCGAACCATTGAAGTGGCTGCAGATACAGCTGGCGGGTTTTGTCACGGAGGAGGCAAACCCGAAGAATACCAGGGGCGTGCGCGAGGTCGAGATCACGCACCCGGCCGCGATCCTCCGCGATGTCGTCCTCATCGACACCCCAGGGATTGGTTCAACGTTCCGGCATAACACGGAAGTGACGATGAACTTCCTTCCCCAGTGCGATGCTGCACTCTTCATGGTCTCGGCCGACCCGCCCATCACTGAGGTCGAGGTTGCATTCTTGAGTGAGATCAGGACCAGAATTGCGCAGCTCTTCTTCGTCCTCAATAAAGTGGATTACCTGACAGAAGCGGAGCAGAAGACCGCCCTTGAATTTTACCGGACGGTGCTCGTACGGGACGCGGGAATGGATCCCGGAAGCCGGGTCTTTCCCATATCGGCACGCATAGGTCTCCAGGCAAAGGATTCCGGTGACTCCCGGTTATGGGAGGAGAGCGGTCTTGCTGAAGTCTCCGATCACCTGATCGCGTTTCTCGCTCACGAGAAGAACCGCGTGCTGAAGGAAGCCATTGGCAGGAAGACGTTCGATGTCCTCAGTGATGTGAGCCTCCAGATCAGCCTTCAGATCCGGGCGCTTGAACTCCCGGTCAGCGAGCTGGAGAGCCGGCTCCTCCTCCTTGACCAGAAGATCGCAGAAACGGAAAAGCAGCGGGTTCATGCACACGACATCCTTGCCGGTGACCAGAAGCGGTTGAGCGAACGCCTGGAAGCGTACATCAAAGACCAGCGCATCCCGCTCCGCGAACAGCTGACAAAGGTTGCGGACGATGCAATTGTCGCCACTCCCGCAAACCCGGAACAGGCTGCACAGCAGGCCGTTGCAGATGCTATTCCCGTGTGGTTCGAGCGGGAGCTGGGCAGGATTTCCTCCATGGAGGGGGAGCAGATGGCAACCGTCCTGAAGAGCCATGAGGAACGTGCCAATGAGCTGATCGAGTCCATCCGGAAAGGAGCGGCGGACCTCTTCGAGATCCCTTACCATGCACCGAAGGGTGGGGAAGTGTATCATCTGGTCCGTAAACCCTTCTGGGTCGATCACGAGTGGGAGAGCTCGTTCTCGCCGGTTTCGTCTGCGGTAATCGAACGGATCCTTCCCGGATCGCTCCGCGAGAGCCGGGCAAAGTCCCGGATGAAACGGCAGATCGAGGTGCTGGTCATCCGGAACCTGGAGAACCTCCGGTACGAGACCCTCCGGAGCATTGATGAAGGATTCCGGAAGTTCGGTGCAGATCTCGATGAAAATCTCCGGCTGACCACTGAGGCGACCCATGGGGCAGCCCATGCGGTGCTGGAGAAACGAAAACAGCATGCTGGTATGAACGCCAAGAGGCTCGACGAGCTGAAGAAAACGGCTGATGAGATACGGGGCGTCATGAGATTATTTGGCCCGGGTGCCTGATTACGGGGCCGGTGCATGCAGTACGAAGACGGGAAACTGATGCTCCGGCTCGCTTCACATCACCTCCCTGTTTTCCGGAGTTTCCTGTTGGCAGGATGACGCCCCTTGCTTGTCGCGCTGCTCCGGTGCCAGCGGCTGGAGGGGCCCGCTCCTCACCCTATGATCCGCATCGTGTTCGTCGCTGTTGATCGGGCAGCGTGGCAGAGATCTAAGGACTCCAGTCCTCCGGTTCACGACTTCTCTTCAATCCACTTCAGCATCACATCAAGCGCGAGCCCGATATTCCCGATCTGGCAGTGGTTCTGCGCCTGATCTTCCCTCGTGAAGATCCTCGCTGTCAGCGAACGGGCGTTCTTCAGGGCGTTCACCTGCTTGTAATGCATCTTGAGCGGGATGAAATGGTCCTCCGCCCCGGTCAGGATAAGGACGTCCTGTTTCACGAGGTCCGGATGCTGGTTCTCTTCATTGAACCGGAGCAGGACATCCGTGCCATCCATCGGTGTTGCGGTCTTTGTTATGTACATCAGGTTGTTGATCCCCCACCGCTCTTGGAAACTGGCTCTCATTTTCAGCTCACCCAGCCAGTCCATCAGGCCCCGGAACCGGAACAGGTATCGGAACAGGATCCGGGCCGGACCGGGCAGGAACTGCATGTAGTCGAACGCGATGCTGGATGCGATCACCCGTTTGATCCGGGGCTCGAAGGCAGCGGCACGAAGGCACATCCAACCGCCCATCGAGATCCCGAGCAGGGTCACATCTGTAAGCCCGAAATAATCAAGGATGGCTCCCACCGGCTTTTCCCATTCATGCGTCAGAGGCAGACCGGCTTTTTTCAGCGCCGTACCCTGCCCCGGCCCCTCGAACATGATAACGTCAAAACCCTTTGCGGCAAAGAACGTGGCACAGGAATACCACTCCTCGATGAACGAGTCAAACCCCCCATGGAT
>JAKLGZ010000147.1 GCA_022710385.1 Methanoregula sp. | reverse complement strand
TGTAATTTTTTCATTCGCCACTCACGAGGTTCATCAGTCCTATTATCGAGGAGGGTACTTTCAGAACTATATGGATCCCAATTCGACCATTTGAGGTAACCTTTTTTCTCGTATTGGTAAATGATTAAAACCCCAATTAAAACAATAATAATTCCGATAAGTACTCCAATAATCTCCTCTACATTCATGTAATTGCCCCCTCTTTTTTATAGGAAATAATTCATAAATAATGGATCAATTCTGATTAAAAATCTATAGGTGGAATTCTTAATATTTATTCTTTTGCCATTGATTCTTCCATACTATCGCAGGAAAATAAAAAAACGCTCTTTAAAGTGGATTCATCTTACAAGTCACATTCAGCCTGGCGAAGCCAGCGTCCAGCCTCTTCCCTGTTTCCACGGGCCATGTACAAAGGGATCAGGCTCGTTTCAGGGTATCAAGGTATCGTGGATGAGCCCTGGTATGAAGCGTGATAGGAAGCTCTCCCTGCTGATGCTGCAATATTCTTCGTTCTTGGTATCAATCTGGCAGAACCCGTACCCGCTCAGATCCCTTACCTTCCTGTAAGCACTCAATAGGAATCATATCAATTCGGTCATCTTTGCGCCAGATTCATATATTCCCCCGTCAACTCATTACGAGATGCCGGAACGGAGCACTGACTGGATGGAGCAGGCCTCACGCGACCTCCAGATGGCAGCACACGCTGCAACCTCTGGTTTTCCGGAATGGGCCTGTTTTATTGCGCAGCAGGCTGCAGAGAAAGCGATCAAGGCAGTGTATCAGAAGAAGGGAGGGGTTGCATGGGGGCATTCGGTTGCAGATCTGCTGCAGGGGCTTCCTGTGGATTGCCAGGTTCCTGCAGCGCTTCTGAAACTGGCCCGGAACCTTGACCGATGGTACATCCAGGCACGGTACCCGGATGGATTTCCCCAGGGAAAACCCGGGGACTATGTTGATAGGGAGGATGCAGGTGATGCGATCAGCAGTGCGGGAAGAATCCTTCAATTCTGTGAAGGTCTTCTGGCTGGACACTGACCTCGTTCTTGCGAGGTTGCGGAAGAAAGCGGAAGAACTCATTGAGGACACACGGGTACAGCAGGTAATCCTTTTCGGATCCCTTGCCGAAGGGCGTGCGGTCCCAGGGAGCGATGCGGATCTCCTTATCATTCTTGAGGATGACAGCCAGACCATGAAGGAACGCATTGATGCATACCTTGCGTTCTTCTCGGGAATTGGTATTGGAATCGACGTGTTCCCTTACACCCGGAGCGAACTTGATTCCCCCCTTGCACAGCAGGCCCTGTCCAGGGGAATCGTGCTTGCTTCCCGGGCATGATACTCGCGTACATCTAAAAAGCGGGGAAGGTCTCTTCCGTCCCACCCGTCCGTCCCCCACCACCCACCCCAGTGAGCGAGAGGGATGAGTAGTCAGCTTTTCAGCACTTGGTATATGCTATACCGATCTGATCAGAACTTCCTACCGCTCATTCTGTGTTCCTGTCCCGTTCTCATGCCTGGATCGCCGGCCTTACAGTGATCCAGAGGTGCAGGTCACGATCACTCTCATTCACCCCGTAGGTGGCGGACAATGACTATAATACATCCCTGTCGCATACTACTCTTTGATATGCGGGAGTGACCAGTCTCACGGGTATGGAAATGGCAGGACCTTCACGATCGAGACAGGAGATTATGGGCGTTCTCAGGGAACATACGGATGAGTTGCGGGACCGCTTCAAGGTGAGGAAAATAGGCGTTTTTGGCTCAACGGTCACCGATACAAGGAGATCGGATTCGGATGTCGATATTCTCGTCGAGTTCGAGACTCCGATCAGCGCATTCTTATTTGTGCATCTCCGGGACTACCTGAGTGAGTGTCTCGGAGCTCCGGTGGACCTGGTCACCCCGCCGGCGCTCCATCCGCTCCTCCGCGACCGGATCATGCAGGAAGTGGTGTATGTCTGAAAGGAGGTCTCCTGATCTGTTCTTGATCAGCCTTCCTTCCCACCAACCGTCCCCCCGCCACCCACCCCCATGAATGGGATGGATGAACCTCCAGATCTGTTCTTGATCAGCCTTCCTTCCCACCTATCCGACCCCCCCGCCACCCACCCCACGTGAGTAGGAGGGATGAGGAGCCAGCTTTTCATCACCAGGTACATTCTGTGCGGTTCTGATCAGAACATCCCATCGCTCATTTTATGTTCCTGTTCCGTTCTCACGCCCGGATCGCCGGCCTCACGGTGATCCAGAGGTGCAGGTCCCGGTAGCTCGCGTTCACCCGGTCGGAACCTGTAACGTTCGCGAGGGGAACCGTCTCGTTGAAGAGGAGGAACTGGAGGCGGTTGTACTTCGGGTCGGTGACCGTGAAGTTGTAAGGGAATTCCTGGGTCTCGTTGTGGCGGCCGTCGTCGAGCCGTTCGAAGGCGAAAGAGCTGTGCACGAGAGCGAGTTGCAGCAGGTGCAGGTCACGGAAATAGTAGCCGATCCGTTCCTGCAACTCGTGCAACCCTT
>JAKLGZ010000146.1 GCA_022710385.1 Methanoregula sp. | reverse complement strand
GACACCGGCCATCGGGTTCAGGCCGTAGAGGAACCGGACAGAGTCCGGTACAAGACTGGCGGAGTATACAACCGGTGATGCGAAAAGGCCGAGCTGGATGAGGAAGGGGATGGTGTACTGAAAGTCCCGGTACTTGACATTCAGGGCTGAGAGCCAGAGCCCGATGCCGAGCGAGGTTGCGAGGGCGAGGAGGATGAAGAGCGGGAGGAAGATGATGTTGATGGTCGGGAGGAACCCGAACAAGGCCATCAGAAGAAGGAGAATAATAAATGCAAATATGAAATCCACGAGCGGCGAGAGAATGCCAGCGAGCGGCATGACGAGCCGGGGGAAGTAGACCTTGGTCATGATATTCTGATTTGTGATCATGCTGCTCGTGGAGCGGGTGATCCCTTCGGCAAAGAGCGTCCAGGGAAGCAGGGCTGCGAGGACGAAGAGCGGGTAGGGGATGCCTTCGGACGGGATCTTCGCAAGCCGGCCGAAGAAGATAGTGAAAATCAGCATCATGAAGAGCGGCTGGAGGATCGCCCAGAGAAAGCCGAGGACGGTCTGCTTGTACCGGATCTTCACGTCACGCCAGATAAAAGAGGAGAGGAGTTCCCGGTAGTTCCAGAGTTCGGCAAGATCGACAGGGATCCATCTCTTCGGCGGGCTGATATGGAGGTGGAAGGGGGTGTCCGCCTCGTGCGTGGTCCCGGAAACGGCCATAGTCCTGATTACCTTTTCTCTGTACTTATTGATAGAGTCGATGGTCTCGTTCTCTCTGGTTGATTTTCTGATCTGATTATGGAAGGGAATGAAACTCTTCACACAACCTGCAGAACGGCAGGGAAACCGTCATTTGGCAGAGAACGAAGGAGATCCCTTGCCCAGGCCGAGGTACACGTATGCATCGGACGGGGTGAACAGGTTCTTGCAGTCCACAATGACCGGGGACCGCATCTGCTGTACGATACTGCTGAGATCCAGTGCTCGGAATTGGTCATGATCAACGAGAAAAACAAGGCAGTCACTCTCCCAAACCGCACTGTCAAAGGTGGGTTCCGAAGCTATCTCCCCGCTGGAGGTCGTGATCTTCCGGACAAAGGGGTCGTAGACCCGGACCCGTGAGCCCAGGTTGATGAACTCCTCGATGATCTTGATCGACGGTGATTCCCGCGTGTCATCGATATTCTTCTTGTAGGAAAGGCCGATGATCGTGACCTGGGCCCCGAAGAGCGGTCTCCCGCACCGGTGCAATCCCTGTTCGGCCAGGTTGATGACATGCATCTTCATGAAGTCGTTGATCTCGGCAGCAGTATCGATGAACCGCGGGATAAACCCGAACTTCTTGGCTTTGTAGGACATATAAAACGGATCGAGCGGGATACAGTGGCCCCCAAGGCCCGGTCCGGGCAAGAAGGGCATGAAGCCGTAGGGTTTTGTTGAAGCAGCGGCAATGACCTCCCAGGTATCGATTTCCATTTTCTCAAAGATAAGGGCCAGCTCATTGACCAGAGCGATATTGACATTCCGGAAAATATTCTCGACCATCTTGACGGCTTCGGCTGTCCTCGCATCTTTGACGGTTATCACGTTCGTTACCACTTCAGTATAGAGAGCGGCACATATCTTTGTACAGAGCGGGTTGATACCGCCGACAATTTTCGGTATCGTTTCCACCGTATATGACCGGTTTCCCGGATCGATCCGTTCGGGGGAATACGCAACACCGAAGTCGGAACCTGCAACAAGGCCGCTCTGCTCGAGGATGGGGACGACGACCTCATCCGTTGTGCCGGGATAGGTCGTGCTTTCGAGAATGATGAACTTGCCGTGGTTCAGGAGTGCTGCAATCGTTGAACAGGTCTTTTTGATGTAATCCAGGTCCGGGTCTTTTTCTGCGGTCAGCGGTGTCGGGACGCAGATGATGATGAAATCACAGGTTTTCAGATCCTGTTCATTATGGGTTGGATGAAAATTGTGCCGGATCCCCTCGTTCAGACGTTCATCGGGTATATCGATAATATGCGAATGGCCATCAGATAAATTCCGTATGGTTGCTTCCTTTATGTCAAAACCTATGACCCGGAACTTATGGGCGAATGCCAATGCAAGAGGGAGTCCTACATATCCCAGACCTATGACACCAATGACAGCATTTTTTTCTTTGATTTTTTCGATTAATTGTTCCATCCGGGTCCTCCATGAGGGGAATAATTCAATATCACTGTCTAAAATCCAGAACCCTTACCCAAAGATATCATCTCACTTATCACAGATAAATACCGGTTACCGGTTGATCCATTCTTTGTTGATAGGGATGATGACAGACACAGCGAGTCTCGTCAGCACCAAGGTATTTTTATATCCATTGTTTTTTAATGAATCCGCACTCATGATCTTAAAATAAAAAAAGTACTTCGGATAACTCCCTCATCTATTCCAAACACTTTTATATCCGACAAAAAGAAACAATTCCGTATGGAACAAGGACTCCGTTACATGAACACGGTTTTGGTATTTCTGACTGTTGCATTACTCCTGTTCAGCGCTTATCCGATG
>JAKLGZ010000145.1 GCA_022710385.1 Methanoregula sp. | reverse complement strand
AAATTATCCCGCACCATGAATGGAAATCAGCTTAACTGGCACTGGACCTTTACCTGATCCGATAGAAATTAGCAAGGAATATGTCCGGATCTGGGTTTTCTATCCTTCAGATTGAGCATATGATGATAGGGAGATGATTGTCAATAAAGAAGTAAACTCGTTTCGAAGCACTGCCGATTGAATCCTGCCAGAATCCAACAATCATGCCCTCGTTGATCATCAATCTATATCGCCCCCGTAGGAAAACGGTGGGTCGTTACAGCCCTCTACAGGACAGTCCGCAAAAAAAGAGTCGGGTCTTCCCCGTTCTCTAATCAGAGTCGTGGTTTTGTCTTGAGGGCTTCGACAAGCAGGGCAACACCCGCCTCGATATCCCTGGGATCCACGACCTCTACCGGGGAATGGATATACCGGGTCGTGATCGAGAGCGTGGTGCTCGGAATGCCACCCCGTTCGAGGTGGATAGCGGTGGCATCGGTGGTCCCGCCGGCACCCACCTCGACCTGGACGGGAATGTCACATGCCTTTGCCGTCTTTTTCAGCCACTGGACCATAGCCCTGCTTGCAATGAGACCCCGGCCGCTTGCATCGACTATCGTGATGACAGGCCCCATCCCCATCTCGACCGGCACATCATTCTTGTCGATGCCTGGATGGTCCCCGGGGATCGTCACATCGGTTGCAATCGCACAGTCGGGGTTGAGGGTGTACGCACTCGTCTTTGCCCCCTTCAGCCCAACCTCTTCCTGCACGGTAAAGACCCCATAGATGGTGAATGGTGACCTGACCTTCTGGAGGGCAGAGATGAGCATCGCAACCCCCACCCGGTTGTCGAAGGCCTTTCCGGTGAGCCGCCCGTTTCCGAGTTCCACCACCTCGCGGTCGATCGTTCCCGGAGTCCCGACCTCGATCCCAAGCGCCTCCGCATCCTCCCTGCTCGTCGCCCCGATGTCGATGAACATGTCATCGGTCTTCACTCCCTTCTTCCGCTCCTCCTCGTCCATCTTGTGAGGGGGTTTTCCCCCGAGAACACCCGGTATTTTACCGCTTGTACCATGGAGGATCACACGCTGGTTGTAGAGGGTAGGAGCATACCATCCCCCGAGGGTGACAAACCGGATGAATCCCTTGTCATCGATGGACTTGACCATCAGCCCAATCTCATCAGAGTGGGCCGCGATCATCACCTTGAAATCATTCCCTTTCTTTACGGCAATCAGGTTGCCCATCGCATCTTCGTGCAGTTCATCAACATGGTTCTTCAGTTCCTTCCTGACGATGGAAAGAACGCTCCCCTCGCTGCCCGAGAGCCCGTGTGCATTCGAGAGCTTCATCAGCAGATCTTTTACCATGGTTCACTCCCCTACCGCTGCCCGGATTCTCTCCACGGCAGTCTTCAGTTTCTCCATCGACGCTGCGTAGCTGATGCGGGCGTAGTCGGGTGCATTGCAGCCGAATGCACTGCCCGGCACGATAATGACCCCTTTCTCCAGGACCTTGGCCAGGATCTCCCGATTCATCGGCACGAACAGGTAGAAAGCACCCTCAGGGAGGGGGAACGAAAATCCCATCTCCCGGAGTGCTCCATAGAGGTAATCCCTCCGTCTCCGGTATTCATCCCTCATCTGATGGACACATTCCTGCGGGCCTGTGTATCCTGCAAGGGCTGCATATTGCGAGATCGAGCTCGCGCAGGCCTGGCAGTACTGGTGGACTTTCAGGCACTGCTCGGTGTACTCCTTCGGCCCCGCCAGGTAGCCGAGGCGCCACCCGGTCATCGCATAGGTCTTGCTTGCCGCATTGACGGTGATGACATCATCACTGTACGTGGCCGGGCTATGGTGGGATGGTCCATAGATGAAGTGTTCGTAGACCTCGTCGCTCACGACGGTCACCCCGGCATCCTCAGCATATTCGGCAATGGCCTGAATCGACTCCCGGCTCTCCACCGCTCCCGTCGGGTTGCCCGGTGAATTGATCACGATCAGCCTGGCACCGTCCATCAGGGACTTGGCAGCCTCGATGTCGAGGTGCAGCTTCGCGTCGAGGGGGATTCCCTCCGGCCTGCCCCCTGCAAGAACGGCAAGTGCCCCGTAGGAGACGAACCCCGGGTCAGCAAAGACCACGCGGTCACCTTCTCCGACCAGCGCCTGCATGATGATGTGAAGGGCTTCGCTCGCCCCGGCAGTCACAATGATCTGGCCTGGATCATACGAGAGGCCGTTCTCCTTTTTGAACTTGGTGGAGAGGGCTTCCCGGAGTTCCGGGATCCCCATATTGGAGGTATAGCCGGTCTTTCCCTCCCTGATGGCCTGAATCGCCCCTTCCTTCACGTGATCGGGGGTGTCGAAATCGGGCTGCCCCAGCCCGAGATCGATCGAATCAGGCCTGGCTGACTCGAACAACTTCCGGATACCGGATATCTCGATCCCCCGGCACCGTTCTGCACATACATACTCCTTCATACTTGCTCCTCACTCGATGTTCGCATGGCGGTTCTTCAGCTCCTTCTCATCGATCATGGAGACCTCCATCAGGCGTGAGATACAGGCATCGGCAAACACCATC
>JAKLGZ010000144.1 GCA_022710385.1 Methanoregula sp. | reverse complement strand
GGATATCAGTACTCTTGATGCAACGGTAGCCGCAGGGCAGCGGGCGTTCAGGATGGCTGGACTCTCTCCTTCAGATATCGATATGGTAGAGGTGCATGACTGCTTTACCATCGCCGAGATCTGTGCCATTGAGGATCTTGGATTCTGCCGGAAAGGGGAGGCAGGCCGGATCACCGAGGAAGGGGTTACTGCGCTGAACGGAGACCTGCCTGTCAATACGAGCGGGGGGCTGAAAGCATGCGGGCATCCTGTTGGCGCGACCGGGATCAAGCAGGTATACGAGATCACCCAGCAGCTCAGGGGAGAGGCTGGACGCCGACAGATCACGGGTGCCCAGATAGGGATGACGCATAATGTCGGTGGCACCGGAGCAACGGTCGCCGTGCATATCCTGGGGGTGTGAAGAATGTCGGTCGCTCGTTTCTGGAGAAAGATCCCCCAGCGGTACAACCTGATCGGGACTCGCTGCACAACCTGCGGGCGGTACTTCTTCCCGCCGCGCTCCTTCTGCCCGGAGTGTCGCAGGACAGGAAAGATTGTTGACCACCAGTTTGCGGGAAATGGAAAAATTGTGACGTTTACCGTGATCCGCACGGCCAGCGAGCAGTTTGAACAGCTCACGCCATACGTTTTTGCAATCATAGAACTTGATGAAGGCCCACGGATCTCAGCGCAGATCGTCTGCTCACCGGATGATGCCCGGATCGGGATGAGGGTAAACCCAGTGTTCCGGAGGATAGCCGCAGACGGCGAGAGTGGAGTCATTTACTACGGGACCAAGTACGCTCCCGCAGAATAATCCTCTTTCAACACTCTCTCTAGGGTGCGCGATGCTCCCCTGATTTGGCTCCGATCAAATCTGCCATTCCTGTCAATTTTTTTTCCGTTAGATGCTATTATTCAGGATTTTTTTCGTATATCATATACCGCATGCCATCGCCCAGGTGAATAGGAGCGGACGACCTGTTCAGTGATCTCGGCCACCGGATAGTTCTGAAGTGCTGCTAATGCTTCTGATTCGTAAGACTGGATCAAATAGAGGTGAATAGATCCCCCCGGCTTACATAGGTGGAAGGCCTGGGGCAGGAAGGCCATTGAGGCCGTCGGATGGTTCATAATCACCCGGTCAAAGGTCCACGAGACGAGATCAGGGAGATGATATGCATCGGCAAGCATCGGGATGACATTGTCGGCACGGTTCAGGTGGAGATTCCGGACCATGAGGCGGATAGCGCCAGGATTGATGTCAACACCAAGAACATACCCCGCTTTTCTCGCAAGTACAATGGCAAACGGACCTATACCAGCGAACATGTCGATAACGTACTCCCCCTCATTCTGAAGCCCGACAATTCGCTGCCGCTCGGTGGCAAGACGTGGTGAGAAGTAGGCTTCTGAAAGATCGATCTCGAAGCGGTACCCGTACTCCAGGCAGCGGGTATGAGTGCCCTGCCGACCTGCCAGCACCTCGAACCTTCTGGTGCGGAACTTCCCTTCAACATCACTCAACGGAAAGAGCACGGTATGGAGCGAGGACCGGAGCGTAAGAAGCTGTTCCGCCGCTGCAGGATCATGGTTCAGCATGATTGCAATCCCTCCGATCAGTTCATGACGGGGAAGTTCAGGGAGCGGATTCCGCGTCTCGAACAATGCCCGCTCGGCACCCTCAATCCAGGTAGTCACCGGCAACAGGAGCGACTCTCCGTCAATTCTGGGCCTCTTCTCACGGTCCAGGATCCCGGCGCGGATCAGCTCCTGCCGCATCTCCTCCCCCTTTCCCAGGGGAACTCTTAGCGTCCACTGCTCCTGCTCCATCTCTCCTCAGTCACCCTCATGTATACCGGGAACGCACACCTATATCTATGGAAGATTATCTCGAGAGGCTTAAAAGGGGGTCGCTGAAGCTCTATGCGCTCGAGGAGGAACTCCCGGCAGATGAAGCTGCCCGGGTCCGGCGGGCATATATCGAACGCGAGACCGGCATCGCCCTTTCTGCGGTAGGTGCGTATACCATCCCGGTTGACCGTGTGGCAAAGAAGAACTGTGAGAATCTGATCGGCGCCATCCAGATCCCGGTAGGGATTGCCGGACCCATAGCCATACACGGAGAGTATGCGGAAGGTTCTTTCTTCCTCCCCCTCGCTACAACGGAAGGGGCGCTGGTCGCTTCGGTCAACAGGGGATGCAGCGCCATTACCCAGGCCGGAGGGGCAGAAGTCCGCATTTTCAGGGACGGTATGACCCGTGCACCGTTATTTGCTGCGACTGGCGTGGTCCACGCACGCGCCGTTGTTGACTATGTACATTCGCACCAGGATGAGATAGCTGCCGCCGCGGAGAGTACCACCTCTCATGGAAAACTGACGGGGATCACCTGTTCGGTTGCGGGAACAAGCGTCTTTGTACGACTCGAGTTTGACACCAAGGACGCAATGGGCATGAACATGGTGACCATTGCAAGCGAAAAGGCGGCACAACTGATCGCATCCGAGACCGGCGCACATCTGATCGCACTGTCCAGCAATGTCTGTACGGACAAGAAACCAGCTGCCATCAATATGGTGATGGGGCGGGGGCGGACGGCAGCT
>JAKLGZ010000143.1 GCA_022710385.1 Methanoregula sp. | reverse complement strand
ATATTTTCCTGGTACTGGGGGCCTATGCTTCTAGTTCCCCCTACAGTTTCATCGGAGCCGAGCGTGAACTGATCCAGATCATAGCCTATGAACCGATGATTATCCTCTCGGCAGTTGGGATGTATATGGTGACGGCAAGCTTTTTTGTGAGTGATATTGTAGTCTCTTCCATCCCGATTGTCCTCTACCTGCCAGGTGTCTTCATCGGATTTTTGATGGTCCTGACGATCAAACTTCGAAAATCTCCCTTTGATCTCTCCACTTCCCACCATGCTCACCAGGAGATTGTCAAAGGAGTGACGACCGAGTTCACCGGTCCAAACCTCGGGAAAATTGAGATAGCCCACTGGTATGAATATGTATTTTTGCTTGGGTTTATCTTCCTGTTCTTCGCATTCAGTCTTCCAATCGCCCTGCTTGCCATTGTTGTCGCGTACTTTTTGGAGATCCTGATTGACAACACCTTCAGCCGGGTGAAATGGCAGTTTACCCTGAAAAGTGCGTGGATTATTGCCGGTATGCTGGGGCTCATCAATCTCGCGGTCCTTTACTACCTGTCAGGAGGGCTCCAGGCATGACCTATCTCAAACGTTCTCCCTGGATCATTCACTACGACGCATCAAGCTGCAATGGCTGCGATATCGAAGTCCTTGCCTGCCTCACCCCGATGTATGACGTCGAGCGGTTCGGTATCGTGAACACCGGCAATCCCAAGCATGCCGACATTTTCGTGGTTACGGGGAGCATCAACGAGCAGAACAGGGAAGTCGTAAAAAATATCTATGAGCAGATGCCGGATCCCAAAGTCGTCGTCGCGGTGGGTATCTGTGCAGCATCTGGCGGGGTATTCCGTGAATGTTACAATGTCTCGGGAGGGATCGACAAAATAATACCTGTCGATGTCTACGTCCCCGGCTGTGCAGCTCGCCCTGAATCTATCATAGACGGAATTGTCAAATCGCTTAGTATTCTTGAGGAGAAACGAACCAAAATGAACAGTCCTGCTGCCAAAAAGGATACCCAGAGCGGAGGGATCCAATGAAAATCGAAGAGCAGCCCACTACGGTGATTGCCGTCGCACACCTGATCGGCAGGGTAGAACAATTCCGCAAGGGGGGATTCCGGCTGGTCCAGATGAATGCGACCCAAGTAGGGGATGAGTTTGAGATCAATTATAGTTTCGAGAAGGACTACCGGTTTGAAAACCTCCGACTTATTATACCCGCAGAAACCGAAGTGCCGAGCATCAGCGGGATGTACTGGGGAGCGTTTGTGTATGAGAATGAGATGCATGACCTCTTTGGAATTGCAGTAAAAGGGATGAACATTGATTTCAATGGGAATTTCATCAGGACCAAAGTCCGCTATCCATTCCGTAATCCAACGTTTCAGGGGGAGGGGCCATGTCAAAGAAAATAGTGGTCCCATTCGGACCCCAGCATCCTGTTTTACCAGAACCAATACACCTGGATCTCGTGCTTGAAGACGAAACAGTCATTGATGTCGTACCTTCTATCGGATACATCCACCGGGGTCTTGAGACCCTTGTCGCAAAAAGAGAATTTACCGAGTACGTATACGTTGCAGAGCGTACCTGTGGGATATGCAGTTTCATCCATGGGATGACCTATTGCCAGGGAGTTGAACAGATCATGGACCTTGAGATACCGGCCAGGGCGCATTATCTCAGGACTATCTGGTCTGAATATTCAAGGCTCCATTCACATCTTCTCTGGCTTGGTCTTTTCGCTGATGCGATGGGCTTTGAAAACCTCTTTATGAATTCATGGAGGCTCAGGGAATTCGTTCTGGATGTTTTAGAAGAGACCACCGGAGGAAGGGTGATCCAGGGCAGTTGTAAGGTTGGCGGTGTCCGCAGGGACATAAGTGATGAGAAGCTTGCAGCAATGGCCGGAGACCTGAAGAGTTTCGAGACGGAACTGAGTGATCTGTCTGAGGTATTCCTGCATGATGATTCACTCAAATCAAGGCTGGTCGGTGTAGGTACTCTTTCACGGACCGATGCCTACGATCTTGGTGCGGCAGGTCCTGTCGCGAGAGGAAGCGGGGTGGCGATCGATCTCAGGAAAACAGGGTATGCTGCCTATCGGGAACTCCGGTTCGAACCGGCAACCGAGTCAGCCGGGGATTGTTATGCCCGTTGCGCTGTCAGGATCCGTGAACTTTTCAGTTCCATTGATCTGATCCGGCAGGCTGTTGAAAAGATGCCAGAAGGGGAGATCGAAGTGAAATTGAAAGGAATGCCTGACGGGGAATATTTCTCCCGGTCCGAACAGCCACGGGGCGAACTTGTGCACTATCTGAAAGGAAATGGCACAAAACATCTTGTTCGCTCGCGGATACGGACCCCCACCCTCACCAATGTACCTTCCCTTGTGAAAATGCTTCAGGGTTGCGAACTGGCAGATGTTCCTGTGATTGTCCTCAGCATCGATCCCTGTATCGGATGCATGGAGCGGTGAGTACGATGGGATATTTTGAGATGGCAAAAACAGCGATAAAGACCGTGATGAGCAGGCCGGCAACGCTGATGTACCCTGCCCGGCCGGGTAAAATGACGACCCTCTCACGGGGGCATGTGGTGATCGATGTGAGCCGGTGTATCTCCTGCGGGATGTGCATGAAGAAATGTCCCGCAGAGGCACTCTGTGTTGATAAGGAAGCAAAGACATGGACGATTGATCGGCTCCGCTGCGTGGTCTG
>JAKLGZ010000142.1 GCA_022710385.1 Methanoregula sp. | reverse complement strand
AACCGAATATCGCCACGGTGGTGAACCCCTGGAAAAGGATATCCCACCGGGCCTGCGACCGCGAGAGTGCCAGCCTTGCGTGCCGTATTGCATTTCTCAGCGTAGTGTAATGCTCCCGGAAGTAGGGGCCGGTGTCAAAGAGACGGATTTCCTTTGCATACTCGGTGCTGGTCAGAACATAATGGAAGTACCAGCTCTTCCGTTCCATCTCGGTCTGGTGGAGCTGGAGGGCATAGGTCTTCTGTGAATACCAGAAACGGAGAAGTGCTGCCGGGACCGCAGCTGCAATCAGGACAATACCGGCAATTGGGGAGAACGAGAGAATAAGTGCCCCGATTGCGCCAACGGAGATGCAGTTCTGCCCGATACCGACCATATCATTGACGATCTTCCCCGGCCGGGAAGGGCCTTCTGTCTGGGCACGGTGGAGGGTGTCGAAATAGTCCGCGTTCTCGTAATAGGCAAGATCAAGGGAGACGGATTGGGAATGGATGAGATCGGATACCTGGTCGGTCAGAATACCTGACTGGACTTCGGTGACATAGGAGGAGAATGCCCGGCAGCAGGCAGTTGCAAGGGCAATTGCCGCTGCAAGGACAAGGAGGAGGATCAGTTGGCCGGCCAGCGGGGCTTTGTCCGGGTGGGTGATGCCGGAGGTGACGGTGTCGACGAGGAGTTTTGTGACATAGATGGCAGCGAGCGGGAGCAGTCCCAGGATAATAACAAGCAGGATGTTTGCGGTTGCCCAGCCGGGGGTATACCGGAAGACGAGCCGTATCGCCCGGGGGATGTCCGTTCTCATGGTGGAGAGTGCCTGGATGATCACGGATCGCGGGGGGATTTTTGCCATCCTACCTCACTTTTTATACCCGAGGGCTTCTGCCCGGGCATGAGCAACCCGGCAGAAATAGTCAACATGGCCATCCAGCCTGCCGGTCTCAAGGAAGGCATGCGCCGGGCACCAGAGGCAGAGGTTGATGATCGGGCACTTCCGGCAGGTACTGAGGAATTCCTGATCTTTTGACCGGAGATCGCGTACGCGAGGGACTGTCTGTTCCCATGCCTCTTTCAGGGGTCCCGTCCGGAGATCGTACATCGTCTCCGGGGCCCAGAGCGAAGAGCAGAGCCGGAACCTGCCGTCATAGCTGACCGAGAAGCTGCCGTTGCCCGCCCCGCAGTGGAAGAGGTGATCGCAGCCTGTGTGGCAGAGCTCTTCAACGATCAGGTCCCTGCAGCCTTTTTCAAGGGCCCCGAACCTCTCGCTGTCAGCCCGCTCGATGGCGACGATCTCTTCAGGCGTCAGCCGTTCTGCAAGAATCCCGGCATTGCGGGTTGTATCGCCATCGAACCGCAGGTGGAGGAGCGGGTCGAACCGGTAATAATCCTTGGTGTGCGCCCGGCAGAACTCCGAGATCTTCGCGAGCTCGTGGTGGTTGGAGCGGAGCGCCATTGCCTTGAGCCGCACCCGCACCCCGCTCTCCTCAAGGAGCCGGAGCCCCCGTTTGAACGCATCAAAGGAGCCGGGACGGCCTGTGACCTTCTCGTAGGTCTCCTGCGTGGCACCGTAGACACTCACCTCGATATCCCGCGGGGGATATTTTTTGAAGAGCTCCACGTGCTCCTGCCGGACCATTGTTGCGTTCGTGAAGACCGAGACGAGCAGCCCTTTCCGTTTCAGGAGCAGGTAAATATCGGCAAAATCCTCGCGCAGCAGGGGTTCCCCCCCGGTGATTAGTACCCAGACGGCGCCGAGGGCGACCGCTTCATCTGCAATCCGGCTGATCTCGGCCGGAGTGAGTTCCTGTTTTTGGGCTGCCTTGTCACCGGCAGGGAGGTTTATGTAGCAGTGGGAGCAGTCGTTGTTGCACCGGGCGGTGATCTCAAGGTCGAAGGAGAAGACCTTTCGTGTGTCTTCCATCTTTTTCCAGAGCGGGAAGTCCTGGATCTCCCGGGATTTCCCGGTGTATGCTGTCATGTCAGTCTCCGTATACCTGAAAGGACTGCTGCTGCGGCTCCAACACACCAGGGGAGCAGCCGCTGCCGGGAGAGAAGGGCGATTATTTTCCGTTCCGGACCAAGGCCAACACGGACTTTTTTACCGTTTCGCTCGACCCGGATCGCCTGTCCGAGAATGCAGGCATGCGGGATCACTCCATCATCTTCAAGCGAATTGTCTCCCCGTATCCGGCACCCGTCCGGTGACACACCGACCACCCGGTGGACAACAAGGCGCTCTGTGCCAGGCTGGACAAATGCCACGACGTCTCCAAGCCTGTAGGCGACTGGCTGAACCGGGGCAAGCGTGATGATATCTCCGTTCCGGATGAACGGGCTCATGCTGGGACCCGGTGCAGAGAACCGGAACGTCAGCCCTTTACCGAGGATATCTTGGCAGAGCCCGACCAGTGCGGTTCTGGAGAGGGAAAGGGTATCTCCATTATGAGAATACAGGGGGACACTCTGTTGGTCTGATATCGGACTCTGCTTGTTATTCATGGAACCGCTTCACCATCGTGATGCGTCGTTTGCCATGATTGCGGGCTTCCTCTTCCAGCTGTTCTTCAAGCCCCGGCAGGGTGATATGCCGGAATCCCAGCTTATGGTAGAGGCTTATCGCCGGGCGGTTGGTCTCGTTCACGACAAGATAGACGTCTGGTGCTCCTTCCTGCCGGGCAATGTCAAGCAGAGCCCGGGTCAGTATTTCTCCAATCCCGGTGCCCCGGTACAGGGGGTGCAGGATATAAAGGGAGAAGAGCCAGTAACCAA
>JAKLGZ010000141.1 GCA_022710385.1 Methanoregula sp. | reverse complement strand
GGCGCCTGAACTTCTTCCATGTATTCCTGATAGTCTGGCGGGTGTAACTCGGGAGGGGGGTCATCTTACCGGCGGCACTGGTCTTGCCTTCCCGTATCGCGGCAAGGATGGATCCACAGTCCTTCTTTGCGTCGATGGTGGTCCTGCCGAATCCGACGTACCGTGCATGATGGGCATCGGATCCTCCCACGCAGGGCTTGCAGATGCGCCGCGCCATCCGTGCTGCCTTGAGGTTTGCCGAGCCGACGATGTACCGGCTGTTGAAAACCTCGATGGCATCGACCGTGTATAAGGCTGAGCGGAGTTTCCTTCCGACACCATGTCGCCAGACATGGTACGGATGGGGGAGAATGAGGACTGCGCCTCTCTCTTTTGCCAGGTGAATAGTCTCGATCACATCCAGCCCGGCGGGTATCTTCTCGGTAACGCCAAGCGCAATCAGATGCCCCTGCCGCGTCGAGATCTCAATTCCCGGGATGATCACAAGGCTCGTCGGGATACTGAGTGCGGCTATGGCTCCCTCCACGGTATCGTGGTCTGTTATCGCGATCGCGTCGAGACCGACCGCCTCAGCCCTCCGTATGATCTCCAGGGGGGTACTCTCCCCGTCCCGTGAAAAAATGGTATGGACATGGAGGTCGCAGGAAAGCATGCTATCATATGACTTTTTATCTCACTGGTATTAAGGAAACTTATGCGCATCCTCCTCCCAACCGGATCTGCAACCGCCGGGATGGTCAGAAAGGCAGCGGAGGGGATGGATGCAGTTGTCGCTGTAACGGGCGAGATTGCTTCCTTTCTCACCCCTGCCCAGCTGGAAGAGCTCATCGGGGAAGGGAAATACGACCTTGTGCTTGTCTCCGGCATGTGCACGGCATCCTTCCATGGGGTCGAACAGCGGACCGGGGTGCCCATATACCGGGGACCCCGCCATGCCGCTGATCTTGCCTTCATCCTGCCCCTCCTTGGCTCGATTCCCCTCTCCCCTCTCATCCCTGCCGATGATCTCCTGGCAAGCGAGCGACGGGATGAGGCTGTACGGACCGTTGCCCGAAAGGAGCGGGAGGCGGAGTCTGAGTATCTCATCAGGGGGGTGAAGATTGGGGGAAATTCCCGGATGAAGGTCCTTGCCGAGATCATGGATGCACATAAAGAACCGGATATCAGGGCAAGGGCGCTCTCCTGTTTTTCATCAGGTGCTGATATCGTGGACCTGGGATTCGGGTTCGATGCAACCCCTGCTGAGGTGAAGCGGGTCTTTTCCGAGGTTTCTGATCTTCCGGGCCCCCTCGCCATCGACACCCAGGATCCCGTGTTGATCGCTGCAGGGCTTCCGCGGGTGGACCTGGTCCTCTCGCTCTCTGACAGGAACCTCCCGATTGTGGGAGAGAGGGTGGCAGAGTGTGGTTCAGGTGCGGTTGTCGTTCCTGGAGAGCGATCTCTCGAGGAGAATATCAGGCTTGCAGAGGAGGCCGCGATCTCCTGTATCATTGCAGACCCGTTACTCACCCCGGTCGGCTCCGGGCTGGTCGATTCACTCTCTCATTATACCGACCAGGGCTATCCGCTCTTTTTCGGCGCAGGGAACGTGGCAGAGCTGATCGATGCCGATTCGCCCGGGGTGAACGCCCTCCTTGCCGGAATGGCCATGGAGGTGAAAGCGTCGGTGATATTCACCAGCGAGCACTCGGACAAGACCCGGGGGTCGGTCAGGGAGATGCGGAGAGCGACCGAGATGATGGTGCTCGCCGCGGAACGGCCCTACCCGAAGGATCTCGGGATCGACCTGCTCATACTCAAGGAGAAGCGGAGGAGGCGGGAACCTCCCCTGGAGTATTGCGAGGAGGTGAGGGCAGAAACGATGCCAAAGGAGATTACCTATGATCCCTGCGGGAATTTCCGGATCGGGATCGAGGGCGAGGAGATTGTTGCGGTTATCGGCGGAAAGGCATACCGGGGGCGTTCATGGGCAGGTGTCTTCCATGCGATCCAGGAATGCGGAGAGGTTTCGCTCCTCGATCACGCAGCCTATCTCGGTGCAGAGCTCTATAAGGCGGAACTTGCCATCAGGTTCGGGAGAAGTTTTGAGCAGGACGGACCGTTCTGAACCAGGGGAGTGCACCCCCTGGTTTAATCTCTCCTCCGTCCTAAAACTAGGGCAGGATATGCATATCAGGGGAATACGAAAAGGTCTACTCTCCCTCCTGCTCCAGCTTGGGCAGGAGCAGCACCCGAACGAGTATGCCGGACTTCTCCGTGAAGAGGAGGGTATCATCGAAGAGATCAATCTCCTGCCGGGGACAACGAGCACCGATCGTTCCGCAAGCCTCTTCCTTGACATGATGCCGCTTGACACACATCTCGCCGGGAGCGTCCACTCACACCCGAACGGGGTCATCCGCCCATCCGATGCCGATCTCGCCTTCTTCCCCAGGACCGGGAGATATCACATCATCGTTGGATTCCCCTATGAGGTGGATGACTGGCGCTGTTTTTCCGCTAATGGTATGCCGGTTGATATCGGGGTGATCGATTGAAGACGGTCGTTGCCACAGGAACCTTTGACCTGCTCCATCCGGGGCATCTCTATTACCTGGAGGAGTCGCGCAGGCTCGGTGACGAATTGTACGTGATCATCGCGAGGGACGCCAATGTCCGGCACAAACCAAGACCGGTTATTCCGGAAGACCAGCGGATGAAGATGGTCGGAGCGTTAAAACCGGTCGACCACGCGGTGCTCGGTGACCTGCATGACATGTTTCAGCCGATCCGCG
>JAKLGZ010000140.1 GCA_022710385.1 Methanoregula sp. | reverse complement strand
TGGTCCTGGCTCAGGTCCTGGACCCGGCAACAGCTCAACAGATTGTTGGGATGATTACAGGAATGGGAATATAATCTCCTTTTTTTCCTCGTCGAGGGACCCGAAATTGAGGGGTCAAATTCCCGAGGTAAAATAAGCCCTATACGGGCTCCGTTTGCCTGGAACATGCTCCCAGGATCCTGTTCCATGGGAAGTGATGTCCACCCTCATGGAATAATCCTATTTAATAGGTTATTTTCGAAAAATAGCTCTTTAAATCGCTCTAAAAAGTTCCTCTTTATTGGGGCTACAACAGGGCCTGGAAACAGGGGGTAGTATTCACCGATCGGGAAGGAGAACGGCTGTTAGAGCGAATCTATGGAGATTTCCTAAAAAACGCTTTAAATCGGTTATTTATGGAAAATAACGCAATAAATAGCATATTACCGGATTGACCGCCCTAGAAAAAAGGACCGATTCCACGCAAATTTTGATCGACGCCGCTACCCGAAGAATAAAGCCTATGGATGCACCTTATTTTCACGGCGGACGAAGTGCGATTTTCCGGCGTTAAAATTCTGGTGCGCAACAATTCGCCCGGATTGCTGAAAGGGGCTCGAATAGGCTTCCGATTGGGATCCCACGATCAAATATTTATACTACCCCATCATCGTGTTTCTACCACAGGACTGGAAAAACCGGGGCTGGTGGCGGCAGCGTCTCCTGGGATTTCATGAGCCCGAGCGAACGCTCCGCACCTCCCGGGATTCGTACCAGGCTGCCTGTGGAGGAAAAATAATCATGAACAGAAGATTTATCAGAAGAACGTCCGGGGGGAGCAGAATGCGATACGCCCGGAGACGTTTGGATAGAAAAGTACAGGAATCCAGAAAACAGGACGGTGCAACGATGAAAAGGGTGCCGGGACTGAAAGGAGCAGAGACCTTCATGGCTGAAGAGAGTGCTGGCCATGAGTTTGTGCCGCTCTATGAAATTGCTGCTGTCAGAAAAGAGATCAGGAAACACCCTCCGGGAGGTGATGGCCTATGAGCCGGGGACACCGGCCGGAGGTGGCGATTGAGGAGGCGAAGCGTCATGCAACGAGCCTCGGCTTCCTGGTGATCTCCCTGGACACGTCCTGGATCCCGGTGGACTTCTTTGCCATCCGGTCCGGGTGCCTGACGCTCATCAGGGTCCGGCGGATCAAGTACGGGTACTATAATGTGCCTGATATCGAGGCATCCTGTGAACGTGAGATTGCAGAACTGCGGGAGTTTCCCATCACCGGGGACATCGCCCGCGAGCTCTGGGTGAAGGGATGCGACAAACATTTTCACCGATACCGCGTGATACAGGACCGGGTTGAAGCCATTGAAAAGGGATCGGAAAAGATCTCGTTCGGGCAGCAGACGCTTGTGGAGGGGTGAGCCTCTTCATTTTTTTAATCTTAAAAATTATCCGACAACTGGTAATCGCTGGAGACAGTCATACCTTTATTGCCTCATCCAGGATACGTTGCCGTAAGGCTGGTTTCAGCGCTATCTTCTCAACCAAATCGACTTTTACACCCAGGATATCAGAGAGCATCTGTTCGATCCCGATATACGCAAAGAGCGATATCGGTCGTGCAGGGTCGAACTCAACGAGCAGGTCAAGATCGCTCGTCTCATTCTCTTCACCCCGGACATAGGAGCCGAAGATCTCGATTGAAGTGATCCCGTAGTTCCGGGACAGAGCAGGCATCATAGATCTGAGTTTCTGCCTGATCTCATCCAGAGACCCGGGGGCATCCTGCCGCTGGTTTCCTGACGACATGAATCATTTCCCTTCGGTATTGTTCTACGAAGATCTGGGGTATGAACATATTTAAGTGTCTGGGGGAAATTCCGGATCGCATTTTTTTTCCAATAGTGCCATAAAAGACAGGGGATAAAGTCTCAAGTCTCACGGGGGCAGGATCAACATTCTAAATATGTGCCATGTTTACAATAGCTACCATGCGTCTCACGAAGAGAATCCCGGTTAGCGAACGGGTATGGAAGGAGCTTGCTGAGATGCGATCAGCCGGCCAGACGTACAATGAACTCCTTGTCGAGATGATAGAACTTCGGAAAAAACGACGGCTGCTGGATGACATAGGTCATTCGATGCAGGAGGATGATTTTGTTCCGCTGTCGGAGATAAAATTGTGAATTTTAGGGTAGTTATCAGGCAGAAGTCTATGGATGCGGTCAATGTGCTGCTGGTAAAGACCCGTCGGATTATCCACAGGGCTCTGGCGGCTCTTGAAGAGAATCCCTCGCAGAAGTGTAAGCAACCGTCACCATGATGAGAGGGTATCGATAAAATCAAGATCAGATTTTGTCGTTACTCTCCCCTGTGTATATTCCAGAAATGCTTTCTCGGTTTTTTCCGCAAAGATGATATCTTCCCGAACGGTCGGTTCCACTGCAACCTCCTCTTTAGTTATCGGAACTCTTCACCTGGTAATGCTTGGCCTGGGTCCTGAACAGGTGGGCATACCTCCCGTTCAATCTGAGCAGATCCGCATGACTCCCTTCTTCAATGATCCGTCCCTTGTCGAGGACATAGATCCGGTCAGCCATCTGGACCGTGGAGAACCGGTGGCTGATCAGAATCGCACTCCTCCCCTCAAGCAGGTCCCGGAAGTTGCGGAAGAGATCGGCTTCGGCGAGAGGGTCAAGGGAACTGGTCGGCTCGTCCAGCACGACGATGTTCGAATCCCGGAAGAACGCCCGTGCCAAGGCAACCTTCTGCCATTCGCCCTCGCTCAGCTCCTGGCCCCCGGAGAACCAGTGACCCAGGTTGGTCCGATACCCGTCGGGAAGGCG
>JAKLGZ010000014.1 GCA_022710385.1 Methanoregula sp. | reverse complement strand
CAGCCGATACTATATCATCTGGGGGATGCCCCTATATGCTCTTTTTTATGTCGGATTCCCGTTCTCCTCACATTTTTTCCACGGGTATGCCCTGGTGAACACCCCCCTCATACCTTTTATATAGTATCCTCTCATGGGCAGAGCTGGAGCGGGCAGATCATCCTCGGTAAAGAGTGTATCCAGCTATCGGAAGAATCTGATAAAAAAGGGGATTTTTGTGTTTAGTGCTTGCGCACGATGAGGAATGCCACTGCTCCCAGCCCGATCAGCGCAACAAGTGCACCGAATCCGGGGGTGGTGGTTGGCGGCACGGTGGTCGGCACAGTGGTCGGCACGAATTCAACGACGTTGAACAGCGTGGTGGCAGTCACATCGTTGGCACCCTGGAGACCGATTGCCGAGACCGAGGTGATATACTCATCGGGCTTGAAGGTAGTAGTGTCAACCGGGAAGGACCATGTGTTGAAGCCCTCGGTTCCCTTGACAACCTTCACACTCCCTGAAGAGCCGCTGAATTCTCCTGCCTGAGTCTTCTCTGTCGGTCCGAACGATGAGGAGTAGACCTCAACGAGGAGCTCGTCATCAACCGCAAGGTTGGTGGTTCCCTTGATCTCGAACTTGTCTCCGATCATTGCTTCGGGGACCGGGAGAATGTTGATCTCCGGGACTTCGATCAGGAACTGGAGCTTCGTGTAGGTATCGTCAACCATCGAGTTGTCGAGGGCAACCGTGAGTGCGTTCGCCGCATCAGATCCCTGCAGGCTGCCTGCCCCCTCAAGGGTGAAGAGGACGGAGTTCGCGGTGGGGTAGGGTCCGACGACATAGCGGTAGGGGTAACAAGTGGTAGCTGGGTTATCAGGCGACTCGCAACCTTCTGCTTGCGGCTTTACGTCAAGCTGGTCGTTATACATCGGATGCTGAACAACAACGAAGTATTGGCCGCTGCTCATGCCTGATGTCATACCACCGTCGACTTCATACTCGAAGGATCCATCATCATTCACGCTTTCTGTGTTATAAAGAACCTTGTTCTTACCCATAATCCAGATAGCCACACCCTCTGATGGATCGCCTTCCGCGACACCACGGACGTACATGTCGTCACCCTGTGCAACCGTACTCTGTGATGCCTGAGCGGTCACAAACGGCTTCCTGATGATGACGGAAACGGTCCCGTACTGGGCATCAGAGAGTCCATCTTTGTTGACATCAGTAGCCGATGCGTAGACGGTGTAGGTCCCTGCATCGATGTTGAGGTTGGCGGTCTGCCACTTGTACTCCCAGGTATTGTCATCGTTCACGTCAGTGACGGTGTATTGGTAACCCGGGATTACCGGACTCCTCGGATCGGTCATAAGTCCTCCGTTACCAGGAAGGTTCGGACCGGTGATGAACAGGTAGACGTTGTCAGTCTCGGAGTTGGTACCGGAGAGTTTGACCTCCTGTCCGAGGAAGTAGCTCTGGTCTCCGGCGGCAACAACGGTTACCGTTCCCTTCTCGACCTTCACATCGACCTCGTCTGACTTGTACTGGCTTCCGAATTTGTTCTCAACACGGATGGTGTACTTCTTGTCATCGGTGTTATCACCAGTCAGGAATCCGATAGTCCGGGTTCCGCTGGCCGAGGTCTTGATCTGTGCATAGTAGCTACACGAAGACTGGTTGGGTACGTCATCTTTGAGGGTCTTGTTCGGTGGAGCACCTTGATACACGTAGTTTCCGATGCCCGAAGAAACACCACAGGGCGAATCCTGGTTAACACTGTCCTGGTTAGTGGCTATCTGCGGGGGCTGGTCTCCCTGACCACCAGACATTGAACCGGTTCCCTTGACCCACACGTAGTAGAACTCGTTTGCCCTGCCAGTGACGGTCACTGAGAACTGGTTCCCGCGAACAACGGTATCCTTGCTGGCCTCGATCTTCACGGTGTCACCGGTGATCGCAATCGTCTTGAGTGCGGTCACAGTCTTGCCGCTGTAGTCGGTGCCGTCAGGAGCCTTGTAGTTGTCCTTGATCTTGTTGAGACTGAGCTCTGCACTTACCGCGTAGGTACCTGCCTTATAGAGGCGGGCGCCTGCATCATCATTAGCCTCGGTGTACCACCCGAAATTGACGTTGTCAGGTACTGCCCAATACCAGAGTGACTGGTTTACAGATTGACCTGTTAACATTTTTGCGGCTCCGGATGGTTCTTCTAATGCTGTGTAGGTTGCACCATCAGCGGTCTTCACCTTGATGTTGACAAATCCCTCATTTGCATAGCCGGGTCTTTTCGTAACAGAGTAGGTGTTGGTCTCAACCCTGAAGTTCTCAACATTGCCTGCCGGAACCTGCTTGCCAGTGACATCCTTTTTGGCATTCTGGTCCCAGATTTTAATGTCGATGGTGGGATCCACAACATTGAATGCAACTGCGTTCCTTGTCACACCGCCATCCCATACATACCAGTTGCCGGTCTTGCCAACGAAGTCAGCAGGTGCAACATAGAAGCTTGCGGCATTGCCAACAGATACAATGCTATTTGGCGTGTCAGTGGCGGGAGTGGTCCCTGATGCAAACCATGCGATCTGGGTGAAATTCCCTACGGCAGCGGTTACAACAAGGCCTTCTTCACCAATAAACACATCTCCGCCCTGCGCAATCTGGTTTACCGCTGCTGATGCCGGAAGAATCAGCATCGCAAGGGCTACCAGAGCAATCAATGCAAGGCTAAAGCGCTTAGTCATCTTTGTCCTCCTTATACTCATGTCCAATTTGAAACGTTCAATCCAATGCACACGTCCCGAACAGTTATCGGCAATTGCCGAAAACCGGTTCATCGTGCTCCATACTCCGAATAACGGAATATGATTCAATATTTGTGGAACGCCTAATATATCTTTTTTGGTCGAACACAGGGGAATATCCCGGCCTTTGTGGGATAAAACAAGCGATTTAAGTAAAAGCAGGCTATATTCTTCATTTCCCTGTACCATTCATCCAATTCGTACATAAACGTGGTCATTTCTTAGTTTCACGTACGCTTCGCGCATAGTCGGATCCCTGGAGATGGAATGAGAATGATCGAATACATGATTTTCTTTTCCATTCCTGCCCGTGACTCTCTAAGTACCCCCTTATCCACTTCTCCGGTCCAATGGCCATCTCCTGCCCGCCAGTATCATCCTCCCCTTTTGCTTACCCTTTTGTTTACTAAAAATGTAATTCGATTTCCATATCTTTACATTCCACTATTCTGCATACAGGTATTATGCGAATCATCAGGGCGCCTTCTATTGGAACAGCCCATGACCTGGTAGTGAAAATGGTACTTGAGAAGGGGTGGGTGCTTAATACCGAAGATCGTGAGGCGACCATCGAATTTGATGAAATTGCTCTGCGGATAGAACACCCGGATACTGAGCCGATGGTGAGCCCCTCCTCAAGATTCTCAAGAAAATTCGTGGAACAGTACGCCCATGACCTTCTTTTCGGTACTTCTGCGGTCTTCGAGTATGATTATCATGATCGACTCTATAACTGGGGAACTCCCCTGGTGGCAGAGGGAACGGCACTTCATATCGACCAGATTGCGTATATCGTCCGCAAACTTGCATCATCCCAGGTGAGCAGGAGAGCGATGGCAATTACATGGAATCCCTATATTGATGAACAGCTGGATGACTGCCCCTGCCTCCAGCTGGTCCAGTGTCTCGTCCGGAACGGACACCTTTCAATGAAAGTGGTATTCAGGAGCAACGACATGCTTACCGCGGCAGGGGCGAATATGTTTGCTCTGGTACATCTTCAAAAATATATTGCAGAGCAGCTCGGACTTCCCCTAGGGTACTATACCCACATCTCCCTCGTACCCCACATATACTATAAACGAGATGTGAACGACATCGAACCCTTCTGCGGGAAAGGGGAATATATAAAACCAGCCACAGAAGTCTGCAGGACTTGCGGAAAATGCAGGTTATGAAGGTTCCCAGGCTCAAATCAGTCAGGTTAATTAGGAGAGAGCATCAATAAAATAGGATATTACAGCCCGGTAGTGTAGCGGTCAATCATGCGGGACTCTGGATCCCGCGACAGCAGTTCGAATCTGCTCCGGGCTATTAATTATCCTTTTAATATGAAAATGCCTCCGGCATTTTCATCTTTTATGCTTGTGGCCCTCAAAGGAATCAGGTTATTTTCTTTAACGGATACTGCAGATCTGCCATGATCTTTCATTATCCCATGTCCTTCCATATTTGGGACCGGTTTGATGTGGAGTTTAACCCCCCCTCTTGATTTAATCCCCTGATATCTGAAAAGAGGCTTGTACTACCTCTGTAGATTCAAGAAATAAACAATATTTCAGATGTTTTACCCACTTGATCGTCATTATCAGCTGACTTTGCAGATCAGCGCTGCATGATCAGGATAGTAGGGGGAGAGCCAGACGCATTCCTCCGTCCAGATACCCTTGGTGCTCAGTTCATGGATCACCTCTTCAGCCACATAGGCTGGGGTCCGGGTGACATCAATGCTCCTGGGTTTGAGCATGAATACCATGATCCCGTCTGACACAAGGAACCTGCTATTGACTGACAGTATCTCTGCCTGGTCTGGCTGGGCTACATCCTGGTAGATGATATCGACTTTCTCCACCAAGGGGAGGTATCGTTCAGGCTTTCTCGCATCCGCCATGATTGGTATGATATTTTTACGCTGCCGGGCTACTACCATAAGATCCTGCATCGGCCTGGGTGCTGGTTCAACTGCATATACGACCTCCACGTAATCGGCAACATGGGAGACGGTGGTCCCGTTCGCAGCACCAAGATAGAGCACCCTGTGATAGTTCTCAAGATCTATGCCCTTTCCCAGGTGATAGAGCGCAGCCAGCTTGCTCCTCTTCGGGGACCAGAGCCGGTACCCCTGAACCGTCCGTTCCCCGTACACTCCACCAGGGCCTTCTGATACCAGGTGGTCTCCTATCCAGATCATTGAATCCTCCCGGCATTCAGTATCGCTTCTTTTGCTATTGTAATGAAAACGGGATCTGGTTCTCCACGGTAGTAATCGATCCGTGCGGCAATGGCAAGTTTTGCAGCAAGAACCCTTGCGACCTTTCCCCTCTTCTCCTTCCTGGATCCATGCACACCCCGGTACTGATAGATCAGACCGTGTTTTGGAGAGGGCGAAGCAGTTGAGAGATGACAAAAAAGGGCATTTTTGGCACCGAGCACCTGGATTGCACTTCCTGGCATCAGAGCAAGGGCACGAATTCCTCCCGCCTCTGCAGCAAGGCGAGCAGCCACCAGTCCCCCGGCGAGGGCACTACAATTGGGGAGGTGTTCTGCTGCTTTCGCAGCTACCTTCCCGGACAGGGTTGACCGTCGTTTGGTGAGCTGCTCGATCTCATCCAGAATTTCGCCCAGAGCCTCATCAGACCCGTCCCTCATCAGATCTCGTAGTTTTCTTCCCCGCGGCATCTCTGACTTTCGGCTGAATTCAGGATTGAGGGCCCGATACCATTCCACCGATCGTTCAGATAATAGATTGATGACGATATCGATCTCATCAAGCATCTTGACCATCAGAATTAATTCAGGGTGATCAACCTTTGACACCTCATCAATGCGCTCTGCCGTGAGGGCCATTGCAGTGGCATGTAACAGGTCAAGATACTCACCACGGTTTTTTGCAAATCCACATTTCACCGCGTATTCCCAGTCCGGAGTTTCAGCCGTTTTGTCCCCTTCAAGCTGCTTTATCCTGTCTGCCAGTATCCGTTGATCATGCGGCAGGGCATGACATGTCCCCCCCTCCCGGTCAAGAAACCAGTAGGACTTCATAAGCAGTAATGGGTATGAACCCTCATTAGGATTCATCCACAGTTCAAGGACGCAAGGGTGAGACAGGATGATGATCTGGCCCGGGGCCCTGATTCCCAGCCTCCTCAGAATACGGAGACTCCGAGAGAGAAGAGGATAACCGGGAGGGTTACGGCTCCCATGCAGAATACCTGGGGTATATTGAGCAATTTCGGAACAAGGCCGAGCAGGGTGGCGAGAAGGAGGATGAAGAGCCCGAACAGGCCACAGAACAGAAAACTCAGCAGGGTGATGAACACGATGACACCCGCGGTAAGCCCGGTCCGGTTGATTCCCCCCAATCTCCATGCCGTTGAAGCGAGGAGGAGGGTGAGGAGATAAGCGCAGGCTGCTGCACACGCCGCGGCAGAGAGCACCACACTGAACGGGGGTGTCTCGATTGCTGAGAGCGCCACCATGACACCATTCCGCGTCCGTGCAATAGCATAGAATGCTGCGAGGCCGGCAACAGCATTCACGGTATTTGCAGCATTCGTGGCAAACAGATATCCCTTCCGGTCTCTGTTATAATCAGCTACCGAGGCGACTACAGAATTTGCGGTCGCATTCGAAAGACCGGGAAGCCATCCAACCACAATACCGGCAATAGTGCCTGAAATTGTCCCTTTTACAACCGTCCGGCGTGGGAGACTGATACCCTCGAAGTGCTGTTGCGGGACCGGCCCTTTCCCCGATACAAGAAGGAGGGAAATGCCGAACAAGCCAGAAAGGAGGGGCATGAGTATTCCTGAAGATCCGAATGGGCCTGCACCCAAGAACGCAAACTGGAAGGAGAACAACCCCAGTATCCCGGATATGAGAAAAATAATACCACTGTGCAGGGGGGACTCAGAAAAAAGGACCAGATACCCCACTACACCCGTGAGAATGATCGCCACAGCCCAATCCAGGTATCCCTGGACCAACGGCGCCAGCAGAAGCAGGGCAAGTGCTACCGGCAGAGAGGCAAGGAACCCTGCCACGCTTCCCAAGGCAGCAATACGGACTGCTTCCTCACCCCTGCCCTCGAGGCACATCGCGTGGGCTGGAATTACCGAGAGTGCGGTGTCAGCATCAGGAATTCCAAGGAATGTGCTGGGGATGATGTCGAGGAAGGTGTGAGTGATAAGGGCTGAAACCATTGCGATGGCAAGCATCTCAGGCCCGAACACTGGAATGAGCGCCAGCTGGAGCGCCAGCAGGCCCCCGGCCAGGGTATTCACATGGATCCCGGGAAGCAGGCCACTGATCGCTCCAAGCAACACGCCAAGAACAATTCCTGCCAGGAAACCGATCATTTCCGCCTAGGTTGGGCGGAATCAAGATAAATACATCGCTCCAAAGATACTGGTAGCAAAAGGTAAGTACGCCAAATGAGGATTGCAATCACACGACTCGTCGGAAAGGAGAAGGATGATGCATCCCGCTGTAAGAGCTTCGGGCATGAATGCTACCCGGTATCTCCATTGAGAGCTGAGATCAGGGAAGATCTGATCTCTTCGTTTGTGAGATCGGTAGAGGCTAACGAATATGACTGCCTCTTCTTCACGAGTGCCCTCCCTGCAAAGATCATCGCCCCGCGACTCTCACGGTGGCCCAGGGTGATCGCCATCGGACCCCGGACGGCATTGACGCTCGGGCATTTCGGAATTGATGCCGAAACCCTCCCCAGTTTTTATTCCCGTGACTTTGTTCCCTATCTTGGTTCATGGATCCGGGGGAAACGGATAGGAATTCCCCGTGCAGATGTGCCGAATCCGAACCTGATTGAAGGTATTCGGGAGGCGGGAGGGATCCCGGCAGAGGTCCGGGTATATGCCCTTATTCCAACGGGAGATCTGTTGGATCTGAGCTCTGCAGAGGCAATCCTCTTCACCAGCGCGATGTCTTTCTCCACCGCAGTGTACGACGCCGATATCCCGGTTATGAAGATCGCAATCGGTGAGTCGACCGGGGCAGTGATGCGCGGTCGGGGTATCATCCCTGACATAACCGGGGACGGATCACTGGAAGGAACGCTTCAGGAACTGAACCGTCATCTTGCAGCCAAAAATAAACCTGCAGGAGCCTGAAGAAGATGGCGGGCAGGGCCGACATGAAACAGCCTTTTCCGTTCCAGGATGGACTCATTGTTATCGACAAGCCCAGGGGACCTTCAAGCCACCAGGTTACTGCATGGGTCGGTGAGATTCTCCAAACCCGGGTCGGGCATGCAGGGACCCTTGACCCTGGTGTTTCCGGTGTCCTTACGGTCATGATTGGGAAAGCCGTTCGACTTGCCCCGTTACTCCTCTCAGAAGAGAAGGAATATGTCTGTCTCATTCGGCTCCATCGTGATGTCGCTGCCCCCCGCATCCGGGAGATCCTTGCGGAATTCACCGGCCGGATATATCAGCGGCCCCCACGGAAAAGTGCAGTGGCAAGGAACCTCCGGATCCGCGTTGTCCATGAGATCGATCTTCTGGATGCTGTTGACCGGTACCTGCTGATCCGTGTCAGGTGCGATGCAGGGACCTATGTCCGCTCGCTGTGCCATCATATAGGCCTCGCTCTTGGCTCAGGGGCACACATGGTTGAACTCAGGCGGATACGTTCAGGTCACTTTGATGAGACCAGGGCCTGCACCCTCCATGACCTTGAAGATGCGGCATCGGCCGCACGGCAGGGAAACCCTGAAGTGCTGAAATCATTGATCCTCTCTCCCGGTGCCGCTTTAATCTCCCTTCCAGAGGTTGTCATCCGTGATACTGCGGTTGATGCAGTCTGTCATGGTGCCTTACTTGCCCGTCCCGGATTGAGCAGGTATGATGAATTCAAAAAAAGGGAGACCGTCGTTCTCACGAGTATCCAAGGGGAACTTGTCGCCCTCGGCCGGACACTCATCTCATCCCAAGAAGCAGGACTACTCAAAAACGGGCTGGTCATCTCCCCCTCAACGGTATTTATGGATCCAGGAACATACCCCAGAGGCTGGAAAAAGCGGGACCATGCTATATCTCCATGAGATAGCATTAAAAAAAATCCCCTACAATAGTAAGGGTGCATTTCTGTGCTGAGGTAGTCTAGACCGGTAGGGCGCAGGCCTGGAAAGCCTGTGGGGCGTCCAGCCCCTCGGGAGTTCAAATCTCCCCCTCAGCGTTCTCATGATCCCTTCTTTTCTTTTTTCCCGGCATTCCCTGGCATTTTTTTCTCATCGTTAATGATTCATCGTTGCTGATCCGTTCAGATGCAAACCGGTAATAGTCTTCCACCAGCTCAAACCCAAGATAATGCCTGCCATTCTCTCTGCAGACCGCAGCAACAGTTCCCGATCCCAGAAATGGATCCAGAACAATATCTCCGGGATTACTGGAATAAAAGAGAATTTTTCTGACAATTTCTCCAGGAAGCTTTGTAGGCGTCTTCTTCTTTCCTTTCCAATACTCGCGGTTGATGACCCAGACATCCTCCGGATAGTGCTCCATTTTATTGAAGGTATAATCATGAGGGTCTTTTACCGCAAAGAGAATATGATAGTGACTCGTGACGTATTTCTTCCGGGTAAATACCCCGAACTGGTATTTCCAGATAAGATGGTTGATGGTGTGAAATCCGGCAGAGTCTATCCCGCACAGCACGTCCCTGAGCCGGTTCCAGCCCGAAAAGAGGTAGATACTCCCTGAATCGGAGAGGACCCGGAACGCTTCCCTGAGCCACCGGGAGGTGAAACTCCCGTACTCATCGGGAGCAATCTCTGCATATCCCTCAAGGACATTTGCCCCTTTGCGGTTATAGTTCAGTCTCTGCGCCCGGAAGTCAATAGCAAACGGGGGATCAGTAACGATGAGATCGATGCTCCCTCCGGGGATGAGAGGGAGAAGATCCAGCGCATCTCCGTGGTACAGGGTATCCAGCTCAAATGGACCAAGCGACGATTTTTCCACTCTGCGCCTCTCCTCGTCGCTCAGCACCCGGGTCCCACTTTCCGGCCCATGGTAAAAGCCCGTGTATTGATCTCAATGGTCTTCCTTGGGACGAGACGCTGAACCGCCTGTATGAGGGAAGATTCATCGAGAGGAATCTGGTGGGATGCGGCACCAAGCATGACAACATTCGATGCAAGCACACTCCCGGCCTCTTTTGCTATCTCTTCCGCCTTGATCAGGGTGAGGTCAAAACGCGAGAGCTGCTTTACCAACTCCTCAGATGAGGGGATCGCAAGATGCTGGACATACACCGAAGTTGGGATTACCAACCGTTCAGAGAGCACTATCTTTCCATCGGGTCTCAGAAAGTGGGAGTACCGGAGTCCTTCGAGCAGATCAAATCCAATAAGGAGATCGGCAATTCCTGGAGCAATAAGAGGGCCGAATTTACCATCGATCCTGACATGACTCTCGACAGATCCACCCCGCTGTGCCATGCCATGGGTCTCGGCACCCCGGACAGTCCTCCCCTCCAGGATGCATGCCTCACCTATGATGTTCGAGGCGAGGATCGTCCCCTGGCCCCCGATACCGACAATCATAATATCATATGAACCCTTCATCTGCTCACCTCCCTTCCGATAGCAGCGGCGGGGCATATCTGCGCACAGACTGCACACCCGCTGCAGAGGTCATTGATCCAGGCTTTCTCATCCTGCTGTTCAATAGCAGGGCAGCCGAATTTGATGCAGGTGCCGCACCCAGTGCATGTGTCAGGATCGACCCTGTACTTTCCTCTCCTTACCCCGGCTCTCCTGGCCGTGATAACGCACGGCTGTTTTGCAATCACCACCTTGACACCAGGGAGTGATTTTGCGGTCTTCAAGGCGGCAGTCAGCATTACCAGATCATAAGGGTCAACCATCTCAACGTGAGCAACCCCACAGGCACGGCATAACGCTTCAAGTGAGATCTGTGGGGAAAGCCCCCCACAGGCAGTGCATCCTGTATTGGGATTTGGCTGATGGCCCGTCATCGCCGTTGTCCGGTTGTCAAGGATTACGAGAGTCATGTTTGCCCCGTTATAGACCGCATTAAGGAGGCCGGGAATGCCGGTGTGAAGGAAGGTGGAGTCTCCGATGGTAGCCACAATATCCCTCTCTTCCCCTGCATGGGAAAATCCACTTCCTACCGTGATAGAGGCACCCATGCATATGGTCGTGTCCACGGCTCCCAGCTGGAGCCCCAGGGTATAGCAGCCGATATCGCTTGGGTAAATTCCATCTCGGAAGACCTTTTTAATGGCATAGAAGACGGGCCTGTGCATACATCCGGCACAGAGGATGGGTGGCCGCGGGGGCAGGTCAGGGGCTGGTTGGACTGAAGAGTAATGAACCGCAGGGGAAAATCCACAGGACTCCATAATCCGTGCGACGCTTTCAGGTGAAAGTTCTCCTTCATATGGTGCATGACCGGACTTTTTACCAAGGATGGTCACAGTACCTGCTACTTCGCGCACCACTTCTTCCACGACCGGGAAGAGCTCCTCAACAACGAGGACCTCCTGATGCTTCCGGACAAAACCGGCAAGCCATTCTTCATCGATAGGGTAAGCACCGATCTTCATGAATGAGACATCAGGCGGTATAATTTCCTGGACATAGGCGGCGGCAATTCCGCTTGCGATGATCGCACGCTTTCCCCGGAAGTGGTACTGATTATACCCGGATTCGAGGATCCGTTTTCTGACTGCCGGCTGTTTTTCATTGAGCTTCCTGTGGAGGATTCTTGTATGGGCAGGAATTACAACATACTGTCGGGGATCTTTGTGGAACTCCCCCTTCCCGGAATAGGGCAGAACAGGACCCACGGTGACATTGCTCTTTGAATGACATATCCTCGTCGTCGGCCGAAACAGAACAGGGAGCCCCAACGCTTCGGAAAGGGCAAAAGCATCCCGGATCATGTCATGAGCCTCTTGTAACGTCGAGGGATCAAGGCATGGAATCTTCGCAAATTTTGCATACATCCGGCTGTCCTGCTCATTCTGCGATGAATGCGCAAAGGGATCATCCGCACTCATGATGACAAACCCTCCGGTGACCCCGGTGTATGCGCTTGTCATCAGCGGATCTGCTGCGACATTCAGTCCCACATGCTTCATCGTTACCAGAGACCGCACCCCGCACCAAGCCGCTGCGAGTGCATTTTCGAATGCGACCTTTTCATTCACCGACCATTCCACATAGCTGCTCCGGTCGGGATGCGCTGCGAGGATCTCGATCACTTCTGAAGAAGGAGTTCCCGGATACCCGCTCACGAATCCAACTGGAGATTCGAGACATGCGAGGGCAATTGCTTCATTTCCCAAGAGATAGCGCTGGTCCATAGTCCACCAAGATGTCCTCTTTATGAGATATTCTGGTTCACACCCTTATATAGGAGTTCGGCCGTTGTTTCAAAACCTATAAGAAGTCGTGTTGTTTAACTATTTAGGCAATTTATGGGCCCGTAGCATAGCCCGGTGGTGCGCCCGGCTGATAACCGGGAGGTCATGTGTTCGAATCACATCGGGCCCACTCCCATTTTCTTAATTACCCCAGAAAGACAACCATTTCTTACATGGAACGGAACTACAAGATCCTTCTCGGTGCTGCCCTGATCGTCACCATCCTTCTCTTTCTCTATGACATCTATGTCGGGGGTATGGCGTTCATCATCTTCATCGCCCTCCTGATGTCCGTCTGGATCATGGAAGACTCCCGGATGCATCCGGATGTGAACGCAATGTTAAAGAACGGGGCAAAGGCAATAGAGTTGAAAAACAGGGGAAATGCCGCAGCCTTTGCGATTCACGTCGCGATCATTCCGTTGGATATTGAATTCGACGTCCCTCTCCTGAAAGAAGATGAGAAATATCTCTACGCCTTCGAAAAGATGATCAATGAGGTAAAAGTGGCAGTCTCCTTCGAGAATGAAAATAAAGAGCGCTTTTCGAAAACATATCTCTTATCGGCAACCGGCAAGAGTGACGAGGACTTGTTAAAACCGGCATTTCCACTCTTCAAATGGAGAAAAGAGGATGATTAATCTTATTTCTTGGCAGCAGATACGGGGAAAACGAATGCCAGGACCAGTTTCAGTGCCGCAACCAGATCTTCCTGGCCTTTGAGGTAATCATGGAGGGCCTGATAGAGCATGTACATCGGTTCGTATCCATACCGATCAAGTGCGTCTTTCGCGGTTATCGGATTTGCATAAGAGTCAACAATAAATCCGTCAAAAGAGAACATTAATTCATAAAATTTTCCATCTTCTGAAAGGACGCAGAACTGATCATCCACTTTTTTAGCCATATTATCAGGACGATGCCCGGCCGGATCGGTTTTTCCCAGGACAATCATCTTCTTTTTATGGAACAGGGTATCATACAGCTCCCCCTTTGTGTCCTGCTTGCCACGTTGTAACATCAGGATCCCTATACTGGGAATCAGCGGGGCAGCAATCCCTGCCAGCCTACCAAAGAGCGCAACTTCATGCGTTTTTACCTCGTCTGCCAGGGACTCCCGCTCTTTTTCCCTCTCTTTGATCCTTTCAGTCAATTTTTGAAATCCAGCTTCAATCTCATCCATCGTACATTCCTCATCCTAGGGTGAATGACTGGAATTGGTGTGCCTCATGTTTAATCCTTCCGTCGTAAATGAATCAGTATAAACTCTATTGTGCTATACACTATTCCTTGCATGAGGTTCCCCCTCATGATACCAATTCCCCTGATAAGAAGTACATCCGGTCCTCAACAAGACATACCCTGACCTTCGCCCCTACCGGAAGATCGCTCTCAACAATAACGCCGGTGTAATTGCTGCTTCTGCAGAGTACGCTCCCGGGTCTGATGTGTTCCGTCACAGTAACACCGATGGTTCTGCCAAGCAGGGAACGATTCTGATGATGATACAGCACTTCAGCATGAGCCTGTACCTTTCGTGATCTGATCTTCCTTACATAATCAGTAGGCGCTCTTGCATCGGCAATCATAGTGTGGGGGCGGGGCGAATAACGGGTAATGTTCACTTTGACAGGCCGCACCGCAGAGATTACGTCAATCGAGGCCTGGAAGTCCTCTTCATCCTCCCCAGGAAATCCCGTAATGATGTCCGTAGCTATCGAAATATCGGGAATTTTTTTTCGGAACTCATTCACGATTGAAGTAAACTCATCACGAGTATACCCTCTGCCCATCCTCGAAAGAATCCGGTCTGACCCGGACTGGACGGGAAGGTGGATAAAACGGAATAGTCGTGAACTCGAAAACGATTCAATGACAGGATCGAGAATCGGAAGGAGGGTCGCGGGATTCATCATACCGATGCGGATGAGAAACGATCCCTGAAGATCTCCGGTTCTAGAAAGAAGGTCAGCCAAGGTTTCATGGTCCTCCCCCCTCCATGCGCTGCAGTCCTGGGCACAGAGCCGAATCTCGAATGCCCCATTTTCATGGCATGTTCGGATATCATCCAGTATTTCCTCCATCGTATGATTGACAGGAGAACCCCTTGCATACCGGGTGATGCAGTACGTACAGGTTCCGCGACATCCTTTCCCAATCTGGACTATCCCTGTTTCATGAGGGGTACGATGTGGAATCCGATTGTATTCTTCAGTTATTGCATCAGGATGGATAAATCCAGGATTACAGACTGCGCAGATCTCTTCTCTCTGCACAACCATCATACAGCCTGTGACGTAGAGGGGCATATCACAATATTTTTTCAGTATTCTGATCATTTTCCGCTCTGTTGCACCAACTACCGTGCATGTATTCACTACCAGTGCATCGGCTTTTTCCGGTTCCGGCACAATCCTGCAGCCTCGAGAGATCAGAACCGTTTCCAGTTTCCTGCTGTCTCCATGATTGTAAGTACACCCAAACGTGAGGATACAGACGTCCTTATGTGCAAGGTTCGAAAAGTATTCTCCGTGACTCATTTTTGGATCAGATCCGGCTGGAGACTTTATACCCGTGTGTGGTTTCTGTCTAACCCCATATATATCCAGGGGGGGGCATGCGCTGCCGTCGAGATCCGAGAAAACATCCTCCCCCCCCTCACGCCTGGTTTGCAAAATGCTTAACCGATAGCGTTGTGTATGTTGTAGTGATGTTGAGCATCGGGCTCCTCGGTTGTGGAAATATCGGGCACATTATTGCAGAGTACCAGGGAAACTGGAAGGTCGTCGCCCTTTATGACAAAGTCCATGAACGGGCGTGTGAACTCGCACTTGTTTCTGGGGGGACACCGTATGAAAATTTCGAGGATTTTATCAATGCTCCTTTTGACCTGGTCGTTGAGGCGGCCTCGGTAAAAGCAGTAAGGGCCTATGCAGAGACCATCCTTTTACATGAAAAGCATATGGTTGTCATGAGTGTGGGTGCATTATCAGACCCCCTTTTCAGGTCACAGATGATCGACATAGCCCGGAGGCAAAAGAGAAAGATCCATATCCCAAGCGGCGCGATTACAGGCCTGGATAACATAAAAGTCGGTCAGATCGCACCCATTACACGGCTCCTGCTCCGTACAACAAAGAATCCGGCATCTCTTGGCCTCCCTGCATCAGAGCGGACATTGATATTTGAAGGAAAAGCTAATGAATGCATCAAGGAATTCCCCCGGAATGTAAATGTCTCAGTGGCACTCAGCCTTGCAGCCGGACGAGAGGTGGACGTGGAGCTCTATGTGGATCCTGCCGTTGACAGGAACATCCATGAGATAATCGTGGAAGGAGTCTTTGGCGATATATATATCCGTGTGAACAATCTGCCAAGCCCTGATAATCCGGCTACCAGTTACCTAGCGGCGCTCTCCATTCTCTCACTCCTTACCAATCTCGAAGAGCCGCTGGTGGTTGGAACATGAATCCACAAAAATTCCCAAAAGGGAATGCTGCCTCTGAAATCCCCAGATGTGCAGCAATTGGAGTCCCCAGCATTTCCTCACACGATGAAGAGGCAGGTATGCGAATTCACAAAACGGCCTCGAACGGATTGTACCGGGAAACAACATCACCATTTCTCTCTTCGGACGGACAACCCCATGCACTCTCTTGAACACCTTCTTTCCTTTATCCGCGAGGACGCCCCCTACGGGGATATTACGAGTGAAGCAGTAATTGGGGATATCAGGTGCCATGCGTTCATCTCCACCCGTGAACCAGGATTGGTTGCAGGACTCGAAGAGGCTGCAGCCCTCTTTTCCTATTTCGGTGCAACCATACTCAATCAATCTCACGACGGATGCGAAGTTACTGCCGGCACCACTATCATGTCGCTGGAAGGCCCTGCCAGAGGGATTCTTCTCGTTGAGAGAACCGCTTTGAACATCATAGGAAGGATGAGTGGTGTTGCAAACCGGACCCGCTCACTCGCCTCCCTCCTTGCATCCACGGGAGCAACGACCCGTATTGCCGCTACCAGAAAAACCTCGCCTGGTATGCGGCTTCTGGACAAAAAAGCGGTACTGCTGGGCGGAGGGGATCCACACCGCATCAACCTTTCAGATGGTATCCTCATCAAGGATAACCATCTCGCTCTCGTTTCCCTTGAGAGTGCCATAATGCGGGCAAAGCAGCGTTCTCTGTATCGGAAAATCGAGGTGGAGATCTCCACCCCTGCCAATGCCGTTGCTGCTGCCAAGGCGGGTGCTGATATCCTTCTCCTGGACAATATGACCCCTGACCTTGTCAGGGAGACGCTGGCATTATGTACCAAACATGGCCTCCGGGACCACCTTATCATTGAGGTTTCGGGAAACATTGATGAGACAAATCTCCTCTTGTACGCCATTCCCGGGGTGGACCGGATAAGCGCTGGAACCCTCACCCATTCTGTCCGAAATTTCGATGTCAGCCTTGAAATTACTCATAAATTATAGAGAAGAACCCTTGGACGGATTTTAACAGTCACTCAAGAAAATCTCAAAACCAAACAATTAATAGAGCCTGTCACAAATCCCCCGTGAGCGGGTGTTGCCTGATGGCTGCGGATAAAGAAGAACCTCTTGACATCAAATTCATTGATATCAATCTTCGCAGGCGAAATATTCAGGCATACATCGATCTTCTGAAAAGCCCGCATCTTGACACGCGGTGGAAAGCGGCTGAGCAGCTGGGGATTATCGGCGACCAGACAGCAGTTCTGCCATTAATCGAGTCACTCAAGGATCCCTTTGTCGAAGTCTCATGGCTGGCTGCAAAATCGCTGGGCTCTATTGGGGATGCACGGGCGGTTGAACCCCTGCTCCAGGCGCTGAACTCGACAGAACCCTGGTTACGGGCTGGTGCTGCACTGGGCCTTGGCAAGCTTCGTGACAGAAGGGCGGTGGAACCATTGATAGCGCTCCTTAATGATAAAAAGAAACAGGTCCGGAAACATGCTGCCCTCGCATTAGGCCTCATTGGGGATGAACGGGCACTCGCATCTCTTGAAAAGGCTGCACAGGCTGACATGGATGAAAACGTGAAAACAGCAGCAGCACACTCTGCAAGGATGATTCGGATATCCTCTGAATCTGGCAGGGAAGGGAAAGAAACCGGTGATTCAGAAGAATAAATCTGCCGCAGAATTTTTTTATGAATTCAGATTTCATGGGAAGACGTTTTCATTACCTTGGTTGAGATCCTGATCAGCCCGATCATCTCTCAGGCAATATCGTGATGTCACTGTGGGAATTCAGCACAACTTCCCTCTCTCCCTGGTATGTCTGAACCAGGCCATACAGGGAGACGTAGTCCCCTTCATGCAGCACTACCTCCCCTGCAATGGTGGCAGGGATGAAGACCGCCGTTCCATTAATGGTAGCAAGGATATGCCCTCCGGTTTTTGTGGTATGGACTTCTTTTATTTCTCCCTCAAGATGCACCAATGAACCCTCATCTGATCGGGGAGTATAGTCTGATGCCAGGAAGGATTTGTCAATACCGGCGAGAATGAATGTGGTTGCAATGATCGACACCGAAACAAAACAGAGAAGCAGAAAGGCAATACGCTCCTGCCGGACAAACATATATGGATCCAGGTAATAATCAGATTTATAATCGACAGTTTGATATGTTAACAGCGTTAACACTTATCCATGCCACAGGTAAACCTTCCCCCCTCATCCCGGGCTGTCCTGCATCTCCTCGATGAAGGTGGCGCGATGACCCATAAGGAAATTGTCAGGAAGAGCAAACTTGCGCCCAGGACCGTGCGCTATGCCCTGAAGAAGTTGAAGGAGAATCAGTTGATCATCGAAAAGTTCAATTTCCGCGATGCCCGCCAGATTATCTATCAGAATCGCGAGCCGCAACAGGTGCCTGCATGAAGAATGCCGGCTGTGATATCATTGTCTGTGATATAATGGTACGAAAGTACCTTCCTGCCATGAGGGCTGAGATGGTAACACGGCTCGTGCAACGAGAGGGGATCACGCAGAGCGATGCTGCAAAAATGCTTGGTGTCAGCCGTGCGGCAGTATCGCAGTATATGAGCAGAAAGAGAGGAGATTCAGGGGTTGAGATCTCACATGAACTCGATTCGCTTATTGATCAATGGGCCCTGTCCGTAACCAGCTCAGACACCGGGATCACACTCTGTGACATATGCCGATGTGCGATGAAACGATAATTCAGGTAGAGCCTCCAAAAAGTCCAACGCTGTTCTCAGTCTATATCATATATGAGCTAAAATACGGTCTTCTTCTTGATATATGCCAAGCCCGCGAGGGTAAAGAGAACTGCGAGAGCAATCCCGATCTTGATCCAGTCAGGTCCTTTTTTTCCTGTGTATAATGCTGATGCCATCCAGTCATCCTCAAAGACCCGGGTAAAATAATCCCCAACTCCCGCATGTTCAATTATCACCCCTATTTCCCGATTGAAACCGGGTGAGTTGTCATTCCAGTTGATGCTGCTGACCAATACCCTCGTTTTGTCAACGATTACCCCTTTGTTATGGATCTTTTCAATATTATTTGCCTCCAAATCCGCAAGGCGCGCTTCCAGGGGTATGTTCTCCTCTTCTCCGACGCTGTTGATAAAACGGACCATTTCATCGTTGTCAGCCGGCCCCTCAGTATTGTAATAATATGAATCCAGAAGGATCCGAACCTGCACTCCCCTGCGTGCCGCACGGATTGCTTCATCGAGGAAAGGATTGATCCTACCATTGGTCTGGTTCGTGATATATGCCTGTTCAATGTCAAGGGATACCTTTGCCCCGGTGATCAGGTCTCTGATGAGGTAACTTGTATCCGGGGACACTACGGGAATAACCCTTGCATCTTCGAACCTGAACGGTGAGAACTCGGTCTTATATTTGGCTAATGTGGGAAACTCTGCTTCACCGCTGCTGAATGCAGCAGGAATACACCAGCCTCCCGAAGTATCATGAGAATAGATACCCAGGAAGTACTGGGCGACTCCTTCATCCTCAAGTACGATGCCCCATCCACGGTTTCCTGAAAGTCCCCCTTCTGGAAAACCATTGGATTTGAAGTTCTCACTTGTCACCAGTACCTGGCTGTGGTCAATGATCAGGTACTTTGCATGGTCAAACCGGTAGGGCGAATGAATAGTATCTGCCGATGTCATCAGCAGTACCGGGATATTTGCTTTACTCAGTTCTGCAACCGCCCATTTCTCTTCATCACTGATTCCTCCGACCGGTCCCCCCTCGAGGAGGACAGTAACCGCAACACCCCTCCTGCCTGCATCAATCAGGGACTGGGCCATGACAGGACTGGAAAATTCGTAGACATTAGCCAGAATCTCCGCCCTGGCAGATCGGACTGTTTCTTCATATACCGTGAGAGAACAGTCGGGTGCGGCAAATGCAGTACCATCCACCGAGACGAATTCCTGACTCGTGAAACGGGACTGGCCAAGCATGAGCACCCGCTGGTCCCAGAAATCATCATCGGAATAATGCACCTGGCCCTGGCGTGTCGACAGGTCCCCCGGCCAGGTTACTTCCTGAACAAGATTTCCCCTTTCATACAACTGGAGCTGGTCGCCGGTATTAGCCAGCTGGAACGTACCGCTGCGGACTACATCAGGCACACTGGCAGAATAATCATACCATTCATAATCCGGATCACATCCATGGGTCACCTGATACGCGCGGCTGTTGCGGGCGATCGTGATCTCTCCTTCTATCAGAGAACCATCCGGAAACCGGAATCCGCCTTCTCCATCTGATACCACGATCCCGTCAAGGCTCCCTGTCCCGGAAAGGATAATGTATTCATCCGTATCGCCATCGAGATACGGATCAGGGCAGAATTCCACGATCTGTAAGGCATGCACGGGAATGCACAGGATGAAAAGTAAGAAAAAAAACAACGGCCCGCGCATAGCATTGGTGTTTGAAGCCTTAAATTATTAATCTGGTGAAATTTATCCTCTTTTCATGAATGGTCCCATTGTGGTGAAGATTGGGGGAAGTCTCATGGATGCTGTGGATCCTCTCATACGCTTGTTTAAAAAGCGTCAACTGGCTGTTCTGATCGTACCAGGGGGAGGACGATTTGCCAGACAGGTACGGGAAACAGGAATTTCAGGTGATGCAGCCCACTGGATGGCCATTGCTGCAATGGAACAGATGGGCTGGTTTATCGCCTCGAGGGGGGTGAGCCCGGTCACTTCCCTCAAAGTTCCCCGCAGGGTGGAAGTGCTCCTCCCCTATACCCTCCTTCGAAACACCGATCCTCTCCCTCACTCGTGGGACGTCACTTCTGACACCATATCAGCATGGATAGCATCCAGTCTTTCTCTTCCCCTGATACTGCTCAAGTCAATCGATGGAATCCGATCCGGGGGAATCCACCAGAATCTCATTGCGGAAGAAGTTCCGACAGAAGATGTGGATCCCTGCTTCCTGCGCTACGTAATTGCTCACAGGGTAAATACCATTGTGGTGAACGGGCGCAAACCCCGGCGCCTCGGAAATCTCCTGGCTGGCCGCAAAGTCCTGTGTACAACCATTGGATTTTAAACCCTTCAGGGAAGATAATATAGGTCTGATAATCAGGAGTGAAACAATACATGATCCGGAAATGTACTTCATGCAATGCCCCTCTTGCAGAAGAGGGTGCGGCTGAATTCGGGTGCCCGAAATGCGGGTATGAAATAAGGCGCTGTGTGCGATGCAGGGAACAGAGTATTCCCTATCGCTGCCCGAAATGTGGATTCGGGGGGCCATAAGCGATGGGGAACGTAGCACTCATTCTCCGCGTCATGCCGGAATCCCCTGAGGTTGATCTCGATCTTCTCGCAGAAAAGATAAAAGAGAACGTGCCAGGTCTTCAGGATATACGAGAAGAGCCCATTGGATTTGGATTAAAAGCACTGAAAATTGCCGTTGTTGTTGGTGATGATGCAGGTGAGAGCGATACCGTAGAATCAGATATCAACGCGATTGAGGGAGTCGAGAGGGCAGAGATCATCGAACTGACACTTACCTGATTGGGGTAAGTGGCATCCCTGCTGATAAGACGTTACAACTCTTCTTTTTCAAGAAGTCTCATCAATTCACTGGTTATTCCCCGAATTTTTTCCACAGAATTCTGGAACTGCACAATTTCGTTCTGGTCGATCTTGATTGTGATCGGGAACACCCCCTCGCGGTTTATCCGGGCCGGAACTCCAATACATACATCCCCTATGTCGTGAACTTCGCTCTTCACATACGCTGAAACGGTCAGGATCCTGTTCTCATTTCCGAGCACAGTCTGCACGAGAGTAGCAATTGCCTCTCCAGGGCCGAAAACGGTTGAACCTTTATTCCTGATAATGGCTTCACCACTCGTCTTCACCGTCGCAACCATTTCGGCGACCGGGAGCCCGGAGAATGCCGGCAGGTTGCTGATCTGTATGCCTCCGATAGTGGTAGCTGACCACAGGGGGACCATGCTCTCGCCATGTTCTCCGATTATCCGGGTATGTACCTCGCTGACGTGAACTTTGAAAAATGATGCAATGAGCGATTTGAGCCTCATAGAATCGAGATGCGTGCCGAGACCGAAAACACGGGATGGCTCCAGACCTGAATATCGGAGTGCGACGGACGTCATCACATCGACCGGATTTGTGACCATGAGAAGTGTTGCATCGGGAGCATGCTCACTGATAAGGCGTGAAGTGGAAGCAACAATCCGGGCATTCCCAAGGGCCAGATCAAGACGATCCTGCCCGGCCTGCCTGGCAGCTCCTGCGGCACATATCACAATATCCGAACCGGCAGTATCAGATATATCCGTCGTCCAGTTTAATTCGGTATAATTCCCACAGGCGGCAAAAGCGTCTTTCATATCCTGTGCGATACCACAGAGCAGATTTTCTCTCCCGTTTCGACCAACAAGAAGGATCTCACTCACATACGGTATCTCAGCTATGGTATGCGCGGCAAATGTTCCTACATTTCCTGTTGCCCCGATAATGGTGACTTTTGCCATGATAATAACAAACAGTGGGGACACGTTTTTGGTTGACCGCACGTGTCAGCGTTCGTTTAAGACCCCCTCCTCCGCCCCGCAACCCCATGGGCGCCGGATGTCTACGGTAAGTCTGCTCCCTTCCGGGCCTGGACCGTTCTCCGCAGCAGCAGGTCGCCGCTCCCTCCGGAGCCTTGATCCCTGTCCACCGACCTCATGGGACGAGGTTTCAACGTCAGGAGACTCAGAACTCCCGAAGCCCGCCTCGGCCTTCCTCAAACTTCGCCCCCTGCATACCGACGGTTTCAGGTGACAGGTGACGCCGAACCACCCGGACTAGTCCCCGTATATAGTATCTGAATATCAGGGGATAAAGGCCTCGCCGTTTACGTGTCTTGTCCAGTCCCTGATCATCAGCCCCATAGCAGCTCGGTCCGATTTGTCAAAAAGATCAATCACGGCAAGCACCGGTTCTTTTGGAAGGACCTGATGAAGAGAGTGGAGATCCGCCTGGAATATCTGTATTTGTTGCACCCCTTCAGTCTCAGCGATCAAAACCGGTTTTCGTCCGACCGGGTGTTTTGACATATCCGCATAATCAGCATGAATGGTGACATCATCAATCCTGAAGAATTTTCTGTTCACCCACGTATTACAGGCAGACCAGAACGCAGCAGCATACCAGGTATCATTCAGGAGGACATGAGGTATCCCCCACCTTGCACCGGTTAAACCGAGCGTTCCTGCTCCACAGCATGCATCAACAAACCATTTTGGCTTCAGCTTCGTTATCCGATCCTCAACTGAACATATTTTGGGATTATGCGCTCGGGGAAACTCAACGTGGATCAGAGAATGTTGCTGGAAGATAACAACAGGCCCCATCTTTGTCGGAAACACATTTGCCCTCACGTCACAACCGGCAAGAAGTTCATACGTGCGGGGATTTTTTCTGAGCGAGGTATCAGTAATCCCAGGGACAAATTTCCCGGATTTGACCACCCCGCGAATCTCCGGAATCTCATCAATTATCACCCGTGCAACTGCTGTATCAGGGTAGGGCGAGAGGAGAACAAGAGAACGTTCGGGTAAAAACGGGGGGCTTGCTATCGGGTATCCGGGGTGGAGAAGGGGGGATCCTACGTCGCGGAGGGATTCTTTTCCGGTGAATATACCTTCCCTTCGAAAGAGTGAGTACAGGTGCCAGAATACATCATCGAGAAAACGCTTTCCACAGGCGCATACCTCCTGATATCCCTCCCTTGGAGGGGGGAGCCTTTTGTCAAGCAGTTTCACCCGGCAGTCTTTGCACCGCGCGAATACCGAAGGGATCATGTTGATGATCTCCCCTGCCTCCCTGATACACTCGTCACCACAGACAGGGCATTTCATAAGGGGATCATCTGCTTTCGGGAAAGATATCCCTTGAGGATCTCCATAACACCCCATTCCCAGAGTATGTCGCTTTATCCCCGGTGAGTGTTGTGTTCATTTCAGGGAGTGAGAAAGGTCACTTAATCTCTCTTGGTAGCCGTCACCATGCCAGAAAATAATGGGCCCGATGCGATTTGAACGCATGACCGCCCGGTTATGAGCCGGGCGCTCTTACCGGACTAAGCTACGGGCCCGGATTGAAGCGCCGCCAACAGGACTCGAACCTGTGACATGCTGGTTAACAGCCAGCCACTCTACCAACTGAGTTATGGCGGCACAAATGCTGTGCCCTATTACATTCTTTCTAAATACTTTTAAAAGTAGCGTTATATCCATTACAACGCAACTAGTGTGCTTTTTTCATTCCCTCGAGAAGTCTCACCATTTCATCAATCTCATCATCGAGGTGTTCAAGGAGATCCGCTGCAAGGTCAGTTGCCATAGCGCCAGAAGGTGAAGCCCGTATATACCCCATCTGCTCCAGCACCCGGAGCGAGTACCGAATCCGGTGAAACGGCAGATCAAGGATCTCGGAGAGCTTCATGATACCTATCGGTTCATGATCGACAACGGTCCTCATAACTTGGATATGCCGTTGCATCAGCTCAATTTCACTCTTCACTTTTTCGATCATTATACCCATACCATTGCAGGACCGTTTGTTCCAGGATGGACACCCTACACCGGGTGGTCCAACCAGTCCCGGGTTTTCCTGTATTGACCCCAGAAATACCACGTCAAACCAACAACCAGGAGACCAATGAGCAGAACCACTGGAAGCCGGTATGTTTCAGGAATCCAGAACAGTGCAAGTATGCCTATGGCAACGAGCAGAATGATGATATTCAGCAGTACCGCAAGGCGATAAAATTTCCATTTGAACTTTTCCTTCGTCGCCAGGTCCATTACACATAGGTAGTTTCTATGATAAAACTACTTGTGGTCCGGGATACTAATGGATCAGTATGGACGCGCTCGATCGGGCACTGCAAAGGAGCGGAGCGGCAGCATATGTGATGACAGGTTCCTCTGAATATGCTGATATGCGATACCTCACCCGTTTTACTACGACCGATCCTATCATATATGTCAGGAGTGCCGGGGAGCGCGGGTGGATCATCGTTTCCCAGATGGAGTATACCCGTGCCCAGCAGGAAGCGATCACGAGGGTCATGACACGGGCTGATGCAGGGCTGTTCCGGATACTCGAAGAAGAGAAAGACCGGTGGAGAGCCCTGGCAAGGATGGTGGCAAACCTTGTGGAGGGAGCAATTCTCATTCCTCCAGACTTTCCCTATGCTCTCGGCCGCCACCTGGATGCATTGACAGGGGTAATGACGGATACCGGGACGGTGTCGTTGATGAGAGCGAAAAAGTCCCGCAAGGAAGTGATCGCAATCGAGAAAGTCCAGCGCTCTGCAGAAAGAGCGATGCTGCATGCAATCGATTCGATCCGTCGATCGAAATCACGGAATGGCA
>JAKLGZ010000139.1 GCA_022710385.1 Methanoregula sp. | reverse complement strand
GCCCGACCCCGGTGTAGAGGGCCTCTTCTCCGTACAAGTCGGTGTACGTGATCATGTACCGGTAGCCGACGCCTTCAGGATACGTGTATCCGTTATACGGGTTCACAAACGTCTGGGCGGTGTGCACCTTCTCCCAGCTGCCGTCATGATAGCGCCAGATCTCTGCGGACATATCCTCTGCCCAAAGCTCCACCTCTGATTTGTCCGGGGCATACTGGTTGCCGGGGGTATCCGGGTCCGGGTCTGGGCCGAATGGCGGCGGGGCCATGCCACCGGGGTGGGTAATCTCTGAGACGGTCAGGTCCCATGGGATCATTCCCGCCGTTTTCAGCTGTAAAAAGACGGTGTAGGGGACGTTCCGGCCGGTTCCCACATACAGGTCATCCTTGAATTCTGCCATGCACCAGGCATAATTGTTCTGCGGGTCGTCAAAACCGGCCTCGCCAAGCTGTACAAAATGAGGTTCGTACTGATCCAGTTCAACGGGAATGTCGGCACCGGCCGGCAGTCCCAGGAGAAGGCAGAGCAGCACCACTGCTACCGCTGCCTTTGCGCTTTTATTCGCCTTCATAATCTGCCACCTTGAAAGGAAAAAAATCTCCGTTGAAAACATTCCGAAGTGTTTGTATATAAATATATCCCCGATCCGCAGGTCCATTCCCGCTCATTCCGGGCGGATTTCTGGAAAAAAAGTCGTTTCCACTCCTTTGGAGTGTCCTCAGGGGGCTCCGGGAGGGCCCTCATCATCTGCTCTTGTTCACCGGTGAAAGCATCAGACCCTGGCAGGTCTCCGTTTCATGGCCCGGGATCTCTGCAGTACCCGCTCTCTCCGGGCAGACGTGCCTACGGAGGGGGATGTCGGTTCCTGCGGGGGATGATCACCCGTTTTCCCCAGGGAGCCCTTGCCAGGGAGCAGTTCCAGGGATCGGCGTGGTCAAAAGAAGCCCGTTTTGGGCTCCGTTTGCCTGGTTCTGCCGACCGGGATCCCTCTGTTCCGGGAACAGGGGTCCGGGCCTCTTAAAATCCCTTTTAAATCGTCTTTTTTCGAAGAATAACGGTTATAATCGCTCAAAAAAAGAGGCCGCATCGGGTTTCCTGCAGGCAGGAATCAGGGACGGTGATTTCCATCGACAGGAGGGATTGATCGCTGCTGTATGCAATCGGTAAGGGTTTTTCTGCGGCGTGATTTCAGGCGGTTTTTATCGGGGGATTTGTATTTGCCGGTCTTATTTTAATGATAACCGGGACGATGGCGGGTCAGGAGCGCCGTTTCGCAGGGAAAAAGCCGGGTCAATTCCCTTCCTCGTTCCGGTCACCATGATCGGAACATACGGGTGGTTCAGCGATCAGTCCGGCGATATCACCGGGAGCGATCTCCCTTACCTTTATATAGCCGGTGAATGTTATCATACATATTCATTGTTGTGATAAATGTTAATCATCATGATGAATGCCTGTGTATTCCCGGCACGGATGCCAGGTGCACGTTCTTGGTAAGGTGGCGAAATGACGACGAAATCATGGGTGGATCTCCTAGTGATAACCGCGGTGATCCTGGTGATCGGCACTCTGGTGGTGAGTGCAGCAGATCCTGTACCCGCAAGCAGCGGTACATCATCTCTCTTGTTGATCATCTCTGCAGATGCGAGCGGCAATCTCCTTTCTGACAGCGAACTCCAATTGACCCAGGGGACGACGAACCTGTCCGACAACCCTCCGCTCGATCAGGGGGAGGGGCAGGCCGCGATCGGATACGATGAAAAAACCCTTGCAACCAGCGGCTCGATCACGTATACAAGGACGATCAATCTCGATACCTCCAGCCAGAGCGCCAATGGGGCAAACCTCGAGACCGTCCGGCAGATCGACTATGCCAATGGTGGCGATGGAGACGGTGTCGGGACCATGTACTCCAGGGAATCGGTGCTGATCGAAGTCGAAAGCACCGATACTCAGGATGAACCTGCCGGGGCATGCCCCGCTGAAGGAAGTGGAGAGCCTTGCCCGACCTGTTCAGCGGCGGTCTCTGATGATGGCTCGCCAGCGAGCCAGCTCTATAACCCCTACTGTGTCTTTTCTGATCCTGTTGATGACGATGACGAACCGCTGGACGATGATACCGAAATCCTGGATGACGATGATGAGGATGATTCGGAGAACGGCGATGAGAGTCCCGCCTTCTCAGATACTACCGCCGCCTCTTCTGTCAGGGTGATAGCAGGGAGCGAAGTCCAGCTCAGTGAGGGTTCGGTGAACTCCGCAAGTTCATCACGAACCATCGCAGACAACCCTGAAGCAGGGGTGGAAGCATCCTATTCCGTGAATATCGATGGAAGCGGGCATTCCGGCGATGACCGGGCAGAGGGCAAAGCAGAGGTATTCACCGATGCGTTCGTGATGGAGGGATACGGGACCAACGAGACGACAGAGGTGGGCTATGAGCAGCAGGTCATGGCACAGGGACTCATCGAGATCTCGATGGAGACCGGGTACTCTTCCCCGTGATGGAAGAGCCCTCCCTTTTTCATATTAAAAGATCAGGTGTTCGGGCTCTGGAACGGGACCCGCTCGTCCTTCACCGTGTACGTGGCGCCATTGGTATAGCTCATGTTCACGATGACCCGGTCGGTACGGGTGGTCCCCGAGAGGAGAATCGTGGTCCCGATCTCCGGGTACATCGCAGCTTTTGTCTCGGTCAGCCCGTCCGATCTGACGATCGTTGCAGTCATCACCCTGACAGCGGACTGTCCTGGCCCCCCGGCAAAGAGGACCGAGACACGGGGGTCAATCGCCACGGTATTCTTCGTCACCTGTACGACCACCCGCTGGTAGGGAGGAACCACATCGGTCGGCCGGGGCTCGAGGCCAAGGGGA
>JAKLGZ010000138.1 GCA_022710385.1 Methanoregula sp. | reverse complement strand
TCGGAAATCCCGAGTATCTTCGCCGCTACGATATCATCATGGACCGTTTCTCCAGGTACATGGAGAACCATAATGGATGGTTCTCTGAGACCCACCCCTCCTCCCGAACGCTCACCATCGCCTATTTTTCCGCTGAGTACGGACTGCATCATTCTCTTCCTTTCTATGCAGGGGGTCTTGGATTCCTCGCAGGGGACCACCTCAAGGAATGCAGTGATCTCGGGGTCCCGCTGGTAGCCGTGGGATTCATGTACTCCCAGGGCTATCTCCACCAGCGAATCCTGCCTGACGGGTGGCAGGACAATATCCGCGAGTTTCTTGACCGCGAAGCTGCCCCTGTAAGGAGGGTTACCGATTCCGCGGGAAGGCAGCTCCTTCTCGATGTGCCCGGAATAACCCCCTCGATTAAGGTCGCCGTTTGGCGGGTGGATGTCGGCAAAGTCCCTCTGTACCTCCTTGATACCGATATCCCTGAAAATACTCCTCAGGCCCGGGCAATCTCTTCCCGGCTCTATACCGGAGACAAGGAGCAGCGCCTGGTCCAGGAGATCGTCCTCGGGATCGGCGGGCGGAAGGTGCTTTCTGAACTTGGAATCGATTTTTCCGCAGTTCACTTAAACGAAGGGCATCCCTCGTTTGCCCTCCTGGAGCGAACACGAGAGTTTATTGAGGACGGACTCTCCTTCCCGGATGCCCTGGCCCGCGTCAGGGGAACCTCGGTCTTCACGACTCATACACCGGTTGCTGCCGGCCACGATGTCTTCCCAGCCCCGCTGATCGACAAGTACTTTTCAGGATACTACCCTGCTCTTGGCATCGACAGGGATACCTTTCTCGACCTTGGCAGGAATCCGGGCGATCCGGAGGGGATGTTCAATATGGCGGCTTTTGCGCTCAAATTCACCGCGTACCACAATGCCGTGTCCCGGAACCACGGCATTGTCTCCCGGAGGATGTGGCATCACCTGTGGCCAGATCTCGTGTCTGAGAAGGTCCCGATCGATGTGATCACGAACGGGGTGCATCTCCCGACCTGGATGAACCAACGGATGGAAGGGCTCTTCTCGAAATATATCGGTCCGGTGTATCCTCACTGGCAGCAGGAACATGACAATCCCTCCCTTTGGGAAATGATTGACGAGATCCCGGATAAGGAACTCTGGAGCCTCCACGTCTGGCTCAAGGCAAAGCTGTTCAACCGCATCAGAGAGCGGAAACGGCAAAGATGGGCTTCTCACCTGAAAGAACCGCTGAACCTTGTCGCTGATGGCCTGATGCTCAATCCAACCGTGCTTACGATCGGTTTTGCACGCCGATTTTCGAGCTACAAGCGAGCTGACCTGATCTTCCATGATCCCGACCGTTTGAAACGGATCGTGACGAACCGGTGGCTGCCGGTCCAGATCATCTTTGCCGGAAAGGCCCACCCTGATGACACCGAAGGGAAACAGATCCTGCAGCGGATATACCGATATGCGCTTACCCCGGAATTTGCAGGGAGGATCGCCTTTGTCGAGGACTATGGTGAGCAGACCGCCCAGTACCTTGTCCATGGGGTCGACGTCTGGCTGAATAATCCCCTCCCCCCCATGGAAGCCTGCGGGACCAGTGGCATGAAGGCGGCCCTGAACGGGGTCCTGAACTGCAGCATCCGTGACGGGTGGTGGCTCGAAGGGTATAACGGGAAGAACGGCTGGGCATTTGGCGGTGAAGAATGGAGCCCTGAGCGGGATGCCATGGACGCAGCAGAACTCTATACCCTGCTTGAAAAGGAGATCATCCCCCTTTACTACAACACCTCCCTGGATGGGATCCCCCACGGATGGGTGAAGATGATGAAAGAGTCGATCAGGAGCATCGCACCCGTGTTTTCATCCCGGCGGATGGTCAAGGAGTACGTCCGGCGGTATTACCCCTCCCTCCTGAAATGTGCAGAGACCGGGTTTGAGACATGCCCGGTCTGAGAGCACCTATCAGTAGTATCAAAACCAGATACAGGATTTTGAGCGTGACAGAAAGGGGATCTCCCCTCGCTGGTGTGTGTGCCTTTGAAGAACCAGATATTTCTTTTGTATATGCTGTCCCCCTCAAACCCCACCACCAATGTACGTTACCGTTCAAGAAGGGCACTCCAAGGGCGGCTCCTTGGATCATGTTCTGATGCCAATCCCCCGGTTCAGCTTTTCAAAACAACACCGCATGAAGGCAAAAAGGTTATTTCAGGTGAATACTCCGTCGGCCCTGAAGGTGAGGAGCGTTCTTTGGTGTTCATCCATGAGGTGAAGGAACTCGTCCCGGATCTCAAATAGACGGGTGTCGCGAAGTGATGAGAGATACTGTTCTTCGATATCGTACCACGCATGACTGCCCACTCTGCTGGTCGGTTCAATTCCCGAGAAGGAGATGACCTGGCCGGTATGCGTATAGATGCCCGTATACTGGTTGGCAGGTGCTACTCCGCTGAATGTCCCATTTTCACGGAAAATCAGAGTGATTCGGACTCCGGCGGGTATGGATTGCACGGACTCATTCCCCTGCATGGTTTCGAGGATCCATCGCGTATCGATCAGAGAAAAGTGCTCAGCTACCGGGGTGATAAGCTGGATCACCCTGATTGGTATCACCGATGTCCGGATGAGAGAGAGACACCCGGGATCGCTGTCACTTCTACCCGCTGCCCCTCAGAGAGCATCACCTCATCGGGAAGGTTGAGTGGCAGATACCATCTCCCATCATCAGCGATGAATCCCCAATAACCCCCGTCCTGCCCGAACCTGATAGCACTCCCAGAGAATGAAAACACCTCATCTGCAGCTGCCTCCCGGTCCTTTGCAGGGAGGAGAACCTCCAGAACGAGAAGTGCTACTACCCCG
>JAKLGZ010000137.1 GCA_022710385.1 Methanoregula sp. | reverse complement strand
GATCGCCTCCCTTGAGCCGGACGACCCTCTTTCCCTCTTGTGCCTTCCGGACCATCAGCTCCTCGATCTCTTCCTGCTCGAGCGTATGGTCAGATCCGTGTTTTCCACAGTCGATCTTTTCAGCATGCTCCGGCAGTGAGCGGAGGATCTCCTCCCCGGGGAGCTGGTCGTACAGGATCACCTCGGCCGAATCGATCACTTCCCGGGCACGGAGGGAAAGAAGCCCTGCCCCTCCCGGACCGGACCCGACAAGATATACTTTACCCTTCATCACAAATCCTCAGTTTCTCATATGCTTCCCTGATCAGTTCCTCACCTTCTTTCCGGAGATACTGTCCAAATGTCCTGGCATCCTCAAGGGAGCCGACATCATCCTCCCTCCTGATCCTTCTCTTGCCGTCAAGGGAGAGGATCTCCCCGATCAGATGGCCATGGTGGGCATAGATCCCCTGCGGCGTGAAACAACCTCCCCCTACCTCCTCCATTACCGTGCGTTCCATCTGCACGTCAATCCGGGTCTGTTCATGATCGAGGGGTGCGAATACTTCGCAGAGGGGAGCTTCGTCCCGGCACACTACCGCGATCGTGCCCTGGTTGGGGGAGGGGACGAACCGCTGCGGGGAAAGTCGGGTCCCGGACACCGACAGTCCCAACCTCTCGAGCCCCGCTTCAGCAAGGACGATGGCGTCATACTGCCCTTCGGCCAGCTTCCGGAGCCTCGTATCCACGTTCCCACGGAGCTGTTTTATGGAAACCCCCTCCATGTACCTGATCAGCTGTGCCCTCCTTCTCGTGCTTGTGGTCCCTATCACCCGGATCTCTTTCCTTGGAATGGTATGGACCAGGAAGTCTGCAGGAGAATCGCGCTTGAGTATGGCACAGGTGCAGAGGCCGGCAGGCCGTTTTGCCGGGATGTCCTTCATGGAATGGACGGCTGCATCGATCCTTCCATTGAGGATGGCATCATCGAGTGCCCTCACAAAGACTCCCTGCCCCCCGATCTCGTGGAGGGGAACCCCTTCAACGGTATCCCCTTTGGTGGTGATGACGACGATCTCTGGAGCGGTACCGCAACCCTGTAGCAGGGAGGCGACCCGCTCTGCCTGTGCCAGTGCGAGCCTGCTCCCCCTGGTTCCAATCCTCACAGGCATGACCTATACGCGTCGCTTATCCTCTCGACATCAGCTTCATTGTGAACTGCCGACAGGAAATTGGTCTCAAACTGCGAGGGCGGAAGGAAGATTCCTTTCTTCAGCATGGCTGACCAGAACGAGGAGAACCGGCCGGTGTCGCACTCTTTTACCTCCCGGTAGTTCCGGGGCGGAGCGGTCCGGAAGAAGAACTTGAACATCGAGCCATGCTGGACAAATGACCCACCTTTTCCGGTGACTGCTTCACCGATCCGTTTCCCGGCCGAGTCGAGCTCGCGGTAGATGCCGCGATGCGCATGCAGCCATTGGATGGTTGCCATTCCGGCAGCCAGCGAGAGGGGATTTCCCGAGAACGTCCCTGCCTGGTATACCGGCCCGGCCGGTGCGATACGTTCCATGATATCGCGTCTCCCGCCAAATGCTCCGATAGGGAGGCCTCCCCCGATGATCTTGCCGAGCGTGGTGAGATCCGACCTGACGTTGTAGTATTCCTGGGCCCCTCCGATTCCGATCCGATACCCGGTGATCACTTCATCAAAGATAAGCAGGACATCATGGGCACGGGTGATTCTGCGGACTTCCTGGAGATACCCTTTCTCAGGGAGGACAGGCCCGATGTTCCCGGGCACCGGTTCGATGATGAATGCCCCGATCTCCGGGTGTCGGAACAGGAGTCTCTCCAGGGCATCGGGATCATTGTACGGGACCTGCCAGGTATGGGCAACAACATCGGCAAGGACCCCTGCCGAGTCAGGGATCCCGAGGGTCGTCGCTCCTGACCCTGCCTTGACAAGGACACCATCATGGGCACCATGAAAGCCCCCCTCCACCTTGACGATGTCAGGGCGACCGGAAAACCCGCGTGCCACCCGGATGGCTGCCATCGTTGCCTCGGATCCACTTGAGACGAACCGCAGCATCTCCATGCCGGGGTGGTCGCGGATGACCATCCCGGCGTATTCGGGCTCGAGTGGGCAGGGTGTCCCATAGAGCCACCCTTTCCCGAGCTGGGTGGCAATCGCCTCCTTGATGAGGGGGTGGGCATGACCGAGGATGAGCGGGCCGTATGCCATGCAGCAATCGATGAGCTCCTCGCCGTCAACCGTGGCGATCCTGCTCCCCTGTGCCGACTTCGTGTAGAAAGGATGGGGCTTAATAGCCCTGACAGGACTGCTCACCCCGCCGGGCATCAGCATCCTGGCCTGTTCGAAATAATCACTGCTCTTCATCAAGCCACCCCGCCGCATCCGCGGCATAGTAGGTAATGATCAGGTCCGCACCGGCACGTTTTGCACAGATGAGGCTCTCCATCACCACGGTCTTCTCGTCAATCCATTCGTTCATGGCTGCAGCCCGGATCATGGCGTATTCGCCGCTCACCTGATACACGGCAACGGGCAGACCGAGTGCACGGACCGAGGAGACGATGTCCAGGTAGAATCCTCCCGGTTTTACCATGAGGATATCGGCACCCTCCCGTGCATCGATCTCGGATTCGCGGAGGGCTTCCCTGGAGTTGGCCGGGTGGATCTGGTAGGTGCTCCTGTCCCCGAATCCGCAGCCCGAATCAGCTGCCTCCCTGAAAGGACCATAGAGTCCGCTCGCAAACTTGGTGGAATAGGACATGATCCCGGTCTCCTGGAATCCCTCGTCATCCAGAGCCGTCCGAATCGCCGCAACCATGCCGTCAAGCATGCAGGAAGGGGCAACCAGATCCGCGCCTGCCCTTGCATGGCTTACCGCG
>JAKLGZ010000136.1 GCA_022710385.1 Methanoregula sp. | reverse complement strand
GTGAGGGCATATGTACATTGCGGACATGAGCATCCTACCTTTGGTGTCCCGATTGCATCACCCGTCCCCAGAACTGTAATGTTCATCCTATAACCAGTTCTGGCGGCGCACTGCACCTCTGTTGCTTACGAGAATGATTCCCCGTTCGATATCACAATCGGTGATGTGAGATCTTCCCTCAATCAGCGCTGAGAGAAGAGCTTCCTTTATCATAATCCGGAGATCAGCACCGGAAAATCCTTCAGTGTTATCGGCAACAGTTCCATAATCGCACTGGCAATCGATGGAACCGGTGATGTTCCTGATGATCTGGGCCCGCATTTCGCGTTCAGGTAGAGAAAACTCAACTATCTCATCGAACCGCCGCCATGCCGCTTCGTCAAGCAACTGAGGATGATTTGTTGCACCTATCAGGAGAACCCCATTCCGGATGAGGCTGATCCTGTCAATATTTTTCAGGAGTGAATTCACAGCCCTCTTCATGGCCCCATGATCGTCGGTAACCCTGCTCTTGGCAACGAAATCGAATTCATCAATGAATAGGATACAGGGAGCAAGCCTTTTTGCAAAATCAAAGATCCTGTCGATATTTTTCGAGGTCTCTCCAAGATACTGGGAGGTTACCATGGAGAGGCGCACTTCAATAAGAGGGAGGTGCATCTCCCGGGATAATCCAAGAGCGAGGCTTGTTTTGCCCGTACCGGGAGGTCCGACAAAGAGGAGTTTTCCAACCTCATGAATACCATGCCGCTGCAGGGTCTCACGGTGTTCCCGCGCGGTTTTGATCTTGCTGATGATCCGCTTCTGCCCATCGGTGCAGACAAAGTTTTCAAATGTTTGTTCCACCTCATCCGGGGCACTTATGATGACAAGGTCCATGCCCGATTTGAGGGATTCATCTTCCGAAAGGATTGTAGCTATCTTCTTATCGAGGAAAAGTCGGGTATCTTCGTATGGCGGATTCGCAGCCCGGACAAGGGGGTAAGAGGGAGCAGTGGTATCAAGGGATCCCAGGTAATATGCCAATGCCGGATTCCTTCCGGCAAGATTGATGCCCCCTTTTCGTACAAACCATCGCACTGCCGCATCAAGGCTTGTCACATGGATACGTTGGCCGAAATCATCACACGTGATAACCGGGATTTTGGATAGTTTTGAACAGGCATCCTGAATACCGAGACTACGCTTGATCATGCCTTCACTGACCGAGAGGGGGCGCTTTACCTCTCCGTTCCCATCAACACCAAACAAAATCCGGCATTCCGGAGTGAGATCGTTGATGTCAAGGTTCTGGTGCTGGTTGAATATCTCAGCAGTGAGCGCCACCTCAAGAAGCTTTAACGTCTCATCCTCTTGGGACATCTCTGTAACATATCATATTGGTACCGAACTTGCATAAGCATATCTCAAGCAGTAGTCACAATACAGCCATCGCTGGTAACAATGACCGTGTGCTCGTGCTGGGACACGAGTGATCCGGGGACATCAGAGAGGACGGGATAAGAACGGACAATGCCCTGGCTGATCAGGCTTGCAAGCGCGATATCCTTTTTTCCATCGGTTATCCAGCGCCGTGCAAACGGCATTCCATGCCGGTTTCGTACCGATTCGAGCAACTTACGGGCGGAAGGCAGCCGTACTGGTTTGACTGCTGTCTGCTGAAAGATCTCAATGCGACTCTTCTCGCTGACCCTGCCGGAACCTGTACTGGCGAAAGGTTCGATTGCAAACACCATCCCCTCCTCCAGCACAACCCCCCCCTGAAACGAGATGTTTGGGATGCTAGGGGGGGTATGTATCGAGTACCTGGCAAGGCCGTGACCGGTGAGATTAGAAACGGGATGATATCCCCGCACTTGGATCTCATGCTGGATTGCCCTTCCAAGGTCCCCGGATGTAACCCCTGGTCTGACAATCTCTATTGCCTTTGTGAGTGCAGCCTTTGATGCTTCAATGAGCAGTGCATTGTCTCCAAGGTCAACCGTCACAGCGGTGTCAGCGATATAACCCTCCAGATGTACACCAAGGTCAAGCTTCACCACATCACCTTCCGAGAATACCCTCTGCTCATCTGCAGAAGCCGTATCGTGTGCGGCATCTTCGTTAAACGAGAGATTGAGCGGGAAGGCCAACCCGCATCCCTGTTCTTCAACCATCTGCTCGATGGACTCGACTGTTTCAAGGACCCGGTTTCCAATCTCTATCAGGGAAGATCCTTTTTTCAGGATAACCGATGCGATCTTTCCGGCTTCACTGTAATAGAAGAGAGAATCATCGTCGGGAATCATAGTCATATCACCAGCTCACACGGAAATTTCGTAATAGTGCGGAACCCTGTTTGTGTTACCAGTCCAATATTTTCCAGTCGGATCCCCCCTACCTTTTCGTAATAGAGTCCCGGTTCATTTGTGACAACATGACCCCTGCTGAGCCGATCCCCCCCCGGCCCGAGAGAGGGGAGCTCGTGAACCTCAAGCCCCACCCCATGTCCGAGACTATGGATATATCCCTCTCCTTTCGTTCCGTATCCCCTGCTGGCAAAAAAATCGACCACGGCCTGATGCACCACCTCTCCGGATATTCCAGGTTTGATGATCGAGGCTGCAAGGTCCTGTGCTGTTTTTACCGCATCGAACATCTCCCTTATCTCCTGGCAGGGGTTACCCTTCACGACCGTCCTTGTCATATCTGAGTGATATCCTGTCTGTTCGCTCCTTGGAAAAATATCGATCACGATGGGCTCATCTTCGAATAACGGCCCGGTGCCCTTGTTATGGGGCATAGCAGTATCCTTCCCGCAGGAGAGGATGGTATCCCTGGCAATACAGCCCTCGTGTATCAGCAGCGCGTGCATTTCAGATCTGATACGTTCGGAGGTAAGTGGTTTCCCTCCCAGCCAGAGCATGCCATTCCG
>JAKLGZ010000135.1 GCA_022710385.1 Methanoregula sp. | reverse complement strand
CTCTCGACCATACTCGGTCTTGCCGATGAGCTGGTGCTCTTCGACACGGCAAAATCCCTTCTTGATGCCCAGATACTCGACCTCTCCCATACTGGGATCGATATAGGAATAGAGACCGATTGGAACCAGGTAAAGGACGCTGATATCTGTGTTTTTTCCGCGGGAATCCCACGCAATCCCGGTGTCAGGACCCGGGCCGATCTGCTCTCCGCGAACCTTCCGGCTGCTAAGATATGCACCCAGGCGCTCCAGGGTTTTTCAGGAGTCCTCATTACTGTCACCAATCCGATGGACATCAATAATTATTACCTTTGCAGATCCAGTGGACTGGAACCGCGGCAATGCATTGGATTCGGCGGAGATCTCGATAGTTCCCGCTTTGGTTTAGCGCTTCGCACTCACGGGATAGAGGGAACGCCGTGGGTGATTGGCGAGCACGGGGAGCATCAGGTTCCCCTCTTCTCGCGTCTCTCAACACCGGTTCAGGAACAGCTCAGGGATGAGATCCTTACAGGACTTTGCACGGCAAGCATGGAAGTGATCAAGGGGAAAGGAGGGACGGTCTTCGGCCCGGCCTGGCACCTTGCCAAGCTCATCAGGATCATTGCGAGGGACGAGAGGGCATGCCTCAGCTGCTCCTGCATCCTTGACGGGGAATACGGATTCTCACAGTGCTCTCTCGGTGTCCCTGCGATTATTGGGAAAGAGGGAGTACTCTCGATAAAAGAATGGAACCTTGATGCCTGGGAGGGAGAGAAGATGAAGAATGCAGGCACCTTTGTCATGGGTCTTTGCAGTTATCTTGGGATTTAGATATATCATGAGTCCTCACTGCTATACCCCCGGCAAAGCAACCATGACGGAAGGGACCGAACACTTCGCTGTGGATACAACCCTGGACATCGTCCAGGTCGAATATTCGACCGGCCCCGACTGCCCAGTCATTCATATTTTCGGGCGTGACCTGGAGAAGAGAGCCCGCCATGTCGAGATAACCGGATTCCGGCCTTATTTTTACGTTCTGCAGCATCAGGCTATCGCCGGATCGATCCCTGTGAATGCCAGTCTTGAAGAGGGGAAGGTGTATCGCTCCATCAGGGGAGAACCACTTATCCGGATCTATACCGTGAGGCCCGGAGATGTCCGGGATATCCGTGAACGGTTTACCCATTTTGAAGCCGACATCCCCTTTACAACCAGGTTCATGATCGACACCGGGCTTACCGGGGGGATCAAGATCCCTGCAGATTCCGCTGATTACCGGGAGATCGCTCCGGCAGATATCAGCAGTAATGCCCGGATCTGCATACTCGATATTGAGTGTGAGGATATCCGTGGTTTCCCTGAACCGGGACGTGACGCGGTCATCTGTATCACCTGCCATGATTCATTTGATGATCACTACACGAGCCTCATCTGGAGTGGAGGGAGAGATGGATGTGATCTCTCGGTTCTCTCGGACAAGGAAAGTCTCAGGAATGGATGTTTCAGCAGGGATCGGCATACCATCAGGATGTTTGCGAATGAGAAGGAGATGTTTGAGGGTTTTGCATCGTATTTAAGGGAGAAAGACCCCGATATCCTGTCAGGCTGGAATTTCCTCGAATTTGACCTGCCCTACCTCTTGAAGCGGATGGAAGCCCTTGGGATGGACCCTGCCTCCCTCGCAAGGCTCGGTGGCCAGACCGAGCGGAATGCTATCCGGGGCCGGTCGGTATTTGATCTGCTCCAGGCATACCGGAAGATGCATGCAACCCAGCGCGAATCCTACCGGCTGGATGCCGTAGCGGAAGCAGAGGTAGGAGAGACGAAGGTGCGGTATACCGGGACGATCAGTGACCTCTGGAAGAGGGATCCCTGCCTTCTCGTCGAGTATAACTTCAAGGATGTAGAACTGTGTGTAGCCATCAATGAAAAGAACCGGATCATCGAGTTCTACCGGGAGATAGCCCGGTATGTCGGCTGTCCGCTTGATCGGACCCTCAACTCATCCAGTGTCATCGATGTCTTCGTGCTGAGGAAAGCGCATGGGAACTATGTGCTCCCCTCCAAAGGATTTGCCGCATCCGAAGAGTTTGAAGGGGCTACCGTATTTGAACCGAGTCGCGGAGTCCGGGAGAACGTTGTGGTACTCGACCTTGCCTCTCTCTACCCCATGGCCATGATGACCATCAACGCATCGCCTGAGACAAAGGACCCAGCCGGTGAGCTGAAAGCTCCCAATGGTATCCGTTTCAGAAAAGCCCCCGATGGTCTGACACGGAGTATCCTCTCCGATCTGCTGAGTGAACGCGAAGAAAAGAAAAGAGAGAGGAACCGATATCCGTTCGGATCCGATGAATACGTCATCTATGACATCCAGCAGAATGTCCTGAAAGTGATCATGAATACCTACTACGGGGTGAGCGGGTACACGCGATTCCGGCTGTACGACCGTGAGATCGGGGCGGCAATCACCTCTGTAGGGAGGGCTATCATTGAGCACACCCGCGGTGTGATTGAGGAAATGGGGTACCATGTCATTTACGGTGATACGGATTCCTGCATGGTGCTTATTCCTCCCGGATCTGTTGAAAACACCATCGAAAGAGCGCGGGGGATTGAACGTGAAGTAAATGCGAGCTACTCCCGGTTCGCCAGGCAGGAACTGAACGCGGATACCCATTTCTTCTCCATCAAGTTCGAGAAGATTTACCAGCGCTTTTTCCAGGCCGGAAAGAAGAAGCGGTATGCAGGCCGCCTCATCTGGAAGGAAGGCAAAACGGTTGATGAGATCGATGTGGTCGGGTTCGAGATACGAAGGAGCGATTATCCCCAGATCACAAAAACCGTTCAGAAACGCGTGATGGAGATGATCCTTCATGGCGAACAGTATGAAACGATCAAAACGTATCTTGGAGAGGTGATCAAGAGCTACCGCGCTGGAA
>JAKLGZ010000134.1 GCA_022710385.1 Methanoregula sp. | reverse complement strand
ACATCGCCACCGAAGTCAACATGTCCGGGGGTGTCAATCATGTTGATGAGATATTCCTGCCCGCCATACTCGTGCACCATTGATACGTTACTAGCATCTATGGTGATACCACGAGCCTGCTCTTCCTCATCGGAGTCCATGAAGAGTTGCTTTCCAGCAAGTTCCTCACTGATGATCCCGGCACCGGCAAGCAGGTTGTCGGAAAGGGTGGTCTTCCCATGGTCAATATGCGCTACGATTCCGATATTCCGGATATGCTCCGGCTGGTTCATCAGCTCTTTTACACGGTCTATGGATTTCCTGCCTCGGGCCATAACAACACCACAAAAAAGGATTACTTATCGAGCGGACTTTGCTATTCGTTCGCGCTCTTCTTTTTTATTCACTGCAAAAGCCTTTACATCGCCTTTCGATGCTGCAATCAGTTCATCAGCGAGACATGCGGCAACAGGTTTCTTGTTCTTGTGGGCAGCCTTGTACACCGCCTCTGATATGAAGTAGAGACCTGTATTCACACGCCTGATCGGGGCGGTATCAACGGATTTCGGAACATTGATCCCTCCATATTTCAGCCGGACCGTCTCTTCCCTTGGACCGGTATTGGCAATTGCCTCGACAAGGACCTGGACGGGGTTTTTCTTTGTCTTCTGGTGAACGATCTCGAACGCGTCACGTACGATACGGGTTGCAAGCTGTTTGTTTCCGGTATTCATCTCCGATTTCATGAGCCGGTTAATCAACCGCTCCACAATCAGCATGTTCGCCTTGTTGAACTCCTGCCTGGTGAATTTCCCGGTCGTGTGAGGGACAATCACCGGATTCAGCCCTACATACCTGACCAGCCCGGGATCAGCTATCTGGACCTCAGAAAGATCCCACCGGTTGAAGAGAAGTCGTTGTCCTGCTTCGGTTTCTGCCATGCCGCTCACCTGCGTGGTTTCTCCTTCCTTCCAATCACCATTTCATGGAGGCAGACATTGTTCACTTTGGTCACAACATACCGGACACCCGGGATATCGCCCATTGACCTGCCGAGTCTCCCGCCTATGCCTTCGATCTCGACCTCATCGTGCTCATCGATGAAGTTAATAGCCCCGTCCCCCACTGCAAAAGCGGTGACCTGACGGCCGTTCTTGATCAACTGCACCCGCACACATTTTCTGATTGCCGAGTTCGGCTGTTTTGCCTCAACACCGATCTTCTCGAGCACGATCCCGCGTGCCTGTGGTGCACCCTCAAGGGGGTCAGATTTTACATTGACACCAGAATGGCTCCGGACATATTTTGGATCACTCCACCGGAACTTCTTAGCGTCGCGAGTCAGCTTCCTTGCTGCGAACTTACCCTGTCCCATGCATTATCCTCATTGGTTTGGTCTCGACGATGTGGATACGCCCCACTGTGTTATATAAAATCGCGCGGAACGGTTTTATATGTTGTGGAGTCGCCAACCTGTGCCTGAATAGGTTATCCTGCATTGATAATAATATTATACCTGCTTTGGGTGTACCAATACTGATGAATTCCCGAATTTACAAGTCTGTTCATTTTGACGCAAGCCACCGGCTCATGCATTACCACGGGAAATGTGCGCATCTCCATGGTCACCGATGGCATGTGGAAGTATGGCTTGAGGGAAAAGTGGATGACACCACCGGGATCCTTGTTGACTACAATACTATCAAATTCATAATAGAGCGTTTCGACCACCAGACCATCCTTAACCAGGATGATCCGATGGTATCCTGTATCAGCCAGTTTCAGCCTGTCGTCACAACCAAAGGCGATCCTACGAGTGAGCTTCTTGCAGGATTACTCAGGGATACCATCGATGCAGAATGCAGAGACTCAGGGTTAGTTGCACATGTCGTGAGGATACGGGTCTGGGAATCCGAAACCTGCTTTGCTGAGCTAAGACATGAAGATCATTGAGATATTCAGGAGCATCCAGGGTGAGGGCAGCTCGCAAGGCTATCCCACTATATTTCTTCGGTTAGCCGGCTGTAACCTGAACTGTACCTGGTGCGATACCAGGTATGCCCGTGAAGGTGGTACTGATGTATCCTGCGAAGAGATTCTCCAGGAGATCGCTGAATTCACCGGCAACCGCCTATGCATAACCGGGGGTGAACCTCTTCTGCAGGGGGATCAACTCCTGCCTCTTCTGGCTATCCTTCACAAAAAAGGATACCAGATTGTCATCGAGACGAACGGAACAAGGGATTTCCGACCTTTCCAGCCGTATGCCTCGATCTGTATGGACATAAAATGCCCTTCATCGGGAGAGAAGAGTGACCACTCCCTCCTTGGTTTTATCGCTGAACAGGACAGTGTCAAGTTCGTGGTCGGTGATAGTGACGATTGCAGGTATGCTGAAGAGGTCCTCACCTCTCACCCGATCCGGGGCGAGATATTCTTCTCTCCTGTTCACGGAGCGGATTATGGTGCAGTCGCAGAGTACATTATGAAGCGGAACCTTCCAGGACGGATACAACTGCAGTTGCATAAAATAATAGGAGTAAGATGATGAAGGCGGTCTGTTTGTTATCAGGGGGTATGGATTCAGCAACCCTGGTTTATTATGCCCACGAGCAGGGGTATCAGGTCTCCTGCCTCCACTTCAACTACGGCCAGCGAACTGAGCGAAAAGAGAGGATTTCGGCCCATACGATCGCTACGCTGATCGGTGCAGAAGAATTTATAGAAGTTGACCTGAACTACCTGACCCGGTTCGGCGGAAGTAGCCTCACTGACCGCAGCCTCACTGTTGATACGTTTCAGGAAGACCGCACGGAGATTCCGAACACCTATGTACCATTCCGTAACGCAAACCTTCTTTCAATAGCGACCAGCTTTGCTGAAGCCAGGGGCGCCGGGGCTATCTTCATTGGAGTCCAGTCCCAGGATTACAGCGGGTATCCCGATTGCCGCCCGCAATTCATTGAGGCTTTTCA
>JAKLGZ010000133.1 GCA_022710385.1 Methanoregula sp. | reverse complement strand
TTCATTAGTGGTTACTGCGCATAGTATAAACCTTTTAAGGAAGAGATTCCGGCGTAATTCCTCATATCGTGAATATCTCCCGGTTTCTGACGATCCTGAACAGCCCGAACCTGACCCCGGCATCGAGCCAGGCAAACCCATAGCTGTATGCCGCAAGAGCACCTGCCAGTGCATCTTCCTCGTCAAGGGAAATACCTCTCTCATAGGTGGAGATCGCAGTTTCCCTGAAATGGTCCGCCGCTGCAAAGAGTGAGGTATCCTTTTCGGGGGCGTTATCGAGGCTTTCAAGCGCTCTTGCAAGAAGTGAACGATACCGTGTTGTCTTCTCCTGCACGCGGATTGTATCAGGATCGGATCGCGTGCCGCAGGAAAAATCAGGTGAAAATCCGGGCAACGGCGTGAATATCAGACCGAGGGCTGTTCCCGCATCAAGCCAGCCGAGTGCATACCAGTAGCTGGCATAGGCATTCATCAAATCACCCAGGGACTGGAAACGGTCCCCATCAGTAAGGTAGGCATCAGCCATCTCGCGGAATACCCCGCCTGAAGAGAACAGGTATGTTCCCTCCACAGCCGCTATCCTGATCCCGTTCATTCTCCTCAGGAGGGCATCCCTGCAGTCAGCCTGGCTCATAGTCCTCCGAACAGCTCAAGATACTCCCGCTCCATCACGTGGAGCGAGGCGGGAATGGCAATGATATGCAATGGAGAGCCAAAGTCTGTCGCAAGAAGGGTGCGGGCATCTCCCGCCTTTACTACCGGGGAATCGGATCCCGCCCGGGCAATACCCACATACAGCGGGATGTGCCTCCCGCTTCGTGCCGCCATCTCCTCAAGAAGGGTGACCGCTTTGTGGATGGTCATAAAACGATCATCCTGGATGTCCAGATACACAAGGGTATGCAGATCCTGCCTGATATTCTCCGCTATAACGTTGATTGGAGTCATGGGAAACCATGATCCATGGGGGAAGGGGAGCGAGCATGACTTTCCGAACCGGTAATTCTGGAGGCCGGAGAGTCCGCAGACGGCGGTGGATATGGAGGATCCATGGATGATCCGTGTACTGATCCCTCTCATCCTTGCCCTGATACGCAGGTCAATGTGGGTGGTCGAGACCATTGGATCACCGCCTACAAGAAGAACCACCCTGTTTGTTGCCGCCAATTCGAGCAATGGATCGGGATCCACCTCGACATCATGCCGGGTGAGGATCTGGATCTCTTTTCCGTACCGGTTCTCCATCTCCTTGACGTTGCATCCTGCCAGCTTTGAGGTATATGCCTCGAGAAAGAGGATATCTGCAGTCCTGATACATTCCAGCCCTTTGACCGAAATGTCCTCCAGGTCAAAGAGTCCCAATCCCACGAACGAGAGCATGCTGCCCTCCCGTCCCCGCACCATTACGGAAAATGTTCTGGTCCATGTTCTGTGCCACACCTGTTCCTGGATCCAATGGCCAATACCTATCGATATGGTCGTCCATCTTAATAGGTATGCCCCGGATCCCGCTATGAGAGCAGGAGATTCAGGACTGCCCCTGCGAGGATGCCGAGGGCAAGCGTGTATGCTGCAATAACGATAGCCATCCGGGTCCCTACCTCCTTTCTCAGCACGGCGATGGTGGCGATGCAGGGGACAAACAGCACGCTGACCACTGCAAAGATATAGATCTGTGCCATGCTGAGGACCGAACCGAGATCAGCGGTCCCGGCAAGGATGATCAGGGTTTCGAGGGCCATCTCTTTTCTGAGTATACCGAAGATGAGTGCGGTAGTGGCATAGGCGGGAAGACCAAGGACGGTTTCCGAGAAGGGCGCAATAAAAGCTTCGAATGCCGCCATGAATCCTAAATATTGGAAGAGCCCGAGAATGATACTGGCGATAATCAGAAGGGGCATGGCGACCAGCAGGAATTCCCTGATGCGCATCCAGGATTTCAGGAGCACATTTTTCATGGTTGGCCACCGGAGGGGGCTCATCTCGAGGATCATCCCATACTGGTCCCCTGGTGTCACTCTCGAGAGGAGAAGCCCGGTTGCAAGAACGATGGCAATAACGAGGAAATACACGCTCATTGCCGCAGCAAGCCCGATGAATGCGGCGACAAGTCCTGCGATGATGACGGTTCGTGCTGAACAGGGGACCAGGGTCACCAGAAATGAAGCGATGAGCCGCTCTCGCTTTGTCCGCAGGAGCTTGATGCTCATGATGGCCGGGACGTTGCACCCAAATCCGAGCACCAGCGGGATTATCCCCGTTCCATGCATCCCGAAGCGGTGCAGAGTACGGTCCGCAAGGAACGCAGCCCGGGTCAGATACCCGGAGTCTTCGAGAAGTGCGATGAAGAGATAGAAGGTGAAGATAAAGGGAAACGCAATCCCGAATCCTGCCTGTATTGCAAGGATGAGAGAGACACCGATCTGTTCAGCGAGTGGTGGTAATCCTGCTGCAAGGAATGGTTCCATCACGAACCTGGTGATCAGGGTTACAATCCCCTCCTCAAGCCACGAACCGATGATGAAAACCGTGAGCAGAATTCCGATCAGGATTGCAGCAAGGAGGGGAATTCCCGGAATACGGGAAGTCAGCAGCCGGTCGATATCCGCACCCCGCTCCGGAGACCTGAACTGCAGGACTTCCTGTGCAATATGTTCTGCACAGTGATGCCTGTTTCCAGCGATGATCTGGGAAACCTTCATCAGGTGCATACGCTCGATCTCTTCGGAAAGGGCAGATGCCGCTTCTCTGAGATCAGGATCATCTGAATGCCCCTGCAGGGCATGGATAGCCCTGATCCAGGTGAGGGCATGGACGGTTCTCAAGGTTTTTATTGCGGCCTCGATATGGTGATCATAGAGGACCTTCACCTCCGGTACCCGTGCGGCATTGATCACGGCAGGGATGATACTGCCGGTATTCTTCCCCTGCGTGGCAACGGTGGGGATGACCTCGACACCGAGAATAGTGGAGAGTTGTTCTGTATCCACATGGATCCCGGCTTTTTCTGCCTCGTCC
>JAKLGZ010000132.1 GCA_022710385.1 Methanoregula sp. | reverse complement strand
TCCGATCTCCCGATGAGAGAAGGCGGATCCTGCTTTCAATCTTGTCGGGGGTTGATATTGACAGGAGAGCGGTGGAAATAACAAGGGTCCTCCTCCTTGTTGCATTGATGGAAGGGGGTGATAGACAGGGACTCCCGCTCCCGGACCTCTCTTCCTGTATCCGTTGCGGAAATTCTCTCGTTGGCCCGGATTTTCTGGATGATCCTGAGACCGCCCTGATCGGTCCCGGTACAAGGGAGCGGATCAGTGTCTTTGACTGGGACAGTGCGTTTCCTCGTATCATCGGGTCGGGGGGATTTGACGGGATTATCGGCAGTTTTCCTGCTCACCGCTGTGAATCACTCAAGGGAGAGATGGGGTATCTTGAGAAGCATTACCGGTGCTATCCTCAAAGCGGAGAATTATATCCCTGCTTTGTTGAGAAAGGAATATTTCTTTTAAAGCAGGGGGGTCTCCTTTCTGCTGCCTTCCCTGATGTATGGTTGCGTTCAAAACATGGATCCAAGCTTCGTCACTTCCTGAGTGGATCAGGAATACAGGAGATCATCGCACCTGGTATCCGGGAAAGGGAGAATCTCCTCATCCCGCGCACCTGTATTGTCACCGTCGCAAAAGAAGAGCCAGGGGCATCGATATCGGTGGTGCAGGGCGTTATCCCTGCTACCGGGAACTTTGTGGAGTATCTGAATAAAAACAGATATTGCATTCCTCGTTGGCGGATCGGGCAGGGAAGCTGGATTCTTGCGGATACTTGCACACAAGACCTGGTCAGCAAGATACAGGGTGAAGGTACCCCGCTTGCAGCGTATGTGATGGGTGCGCTTTCGCGGGGAATCAAACGAGCAGACGATTCCCCACTCCTTATTGATTCCGTCTCAAAAAAAAGGGTGATTGCAGAAGATATGGAATCAGCCACGATTATCCGGCCGTTTCTTACGCCTGAAAGACTGAAACGCTATTACTTCCTCCCGCCAAAATGGCATATTATCCTCACCTCTTCAGGAGCTATAGGCAAGGAACCTCCGGCTCTGGTCCACCAACCGAGGAACCAATCAAAGGAAATGGTGAGAAAGGAAAGGCGAATGGACGAAGGGACTGATAAGAAAACGATGCCGGATGTAAATACCCTGTTTCCACTTCCGGACAAAGGGCAACATTCCGACCTCATTGCCAGCCCGAAGATTCTCTTCCCCTGTATAGCGAGAGAGAGCAGGTTCTCACTGGACAATACCGGTCACTATTGCCCTGATACCTGCTGCATGGTCATTTCCAGCTCGCTGTACCTGCTCGGGCTTCTCAACTCTCGACTGATCTGGTTCTTGATCAATGAGACCCTGCCGCCACTCCCGGGGGGTTACCGGAAATTATGGGGCCCATCATTTGAAAATATCCCCATCTATGTCCCTGACTTCGAAAACCGGGAGGATGTTGCCATTCATGATACGATCGAGACCCTGGTCAGGCAGATGATCGCTCTCCATCGGAAGATCTCTGAAATAGAAGATCCGACAATAAAAGCAACATATTGGAAGCAAATCGGGGAGATCGACCACGCAATCGATCATCTGGTTTATGATCTCTACCAGTTGACTCCGGGTGAGATCGGAATCATTGAGAAGGCCGTATCAGGACCAGATTATTCCGCTTGATCTCCAATCCCGTACCTCTTAAGGTCAGGATGCCCCCTGCAGAGCGGTTTGGCCAGGTGTCGCCTGGCAGAAGGCGCGACCTCATACCACCCCGGTTTCAGCTCCCTTGCGAGGTATACCCTTTCCGGATCCTGTTCCCGTGCACCGCAGATCCTGCACTTGTATCCTTTCCCTTTCCCAGCACTGGTCATTCGCTTCCTGCAGTAAGAACAGAATGGCGCCTTCTGTTCTATCCTGGAAACAATGGACATCACCCCGATCTTTTCAAGGTTGATGCTGCCCCCCTTGTAACTCCCTACAACCACCACCTCGTCCCCTGCAATGAGCATCCGTATGATATCCCGGAATCCCTTCGTGGGTTCATATGCCATGCACCGGACGGAAAAGCCGCCTTCTGAAAGATAGAACGATACATGCCCTCCACTCCGGGTCATTGGGGTCGTGGAGACTGTTCCCCTAACCAGATAGGATCTTCCGGGTTCCAGTGCACCAGGAGATCCCGCGATCAGGTGAGCATCGGTGCCCTGGTTGGTGGTAAAGATCTGCTCCCTCTCAGGAGCTTCAGCTATCACCATCCTTCGTGCACGGAGCACCCATTCGCCCGAAGTACCTCTTATTCCAAAGAGTACCGGATCAGGGGTATGGGGGACACAGACAACAATGTTATTCTCTCTGTCTACAGTATCCCAGGTGTGAGGATAGGTCTCACCATCAGCAAGAAAAAGGCTCTTGCGGTCCACCATCCGTGGATATCCCCGGCAGTCGGGCCTGCGGTAAACAAGAATCTCAGCTGTGCTGTCTTCCAGGACGCTTGAGACTGCTGCGGCTGCGCCAATAAGACCACGCCCGTTCTTGTATCCCCTGAAGAGCGCTTCCGATTCCTCAAGCAATGCGACTGCTTCGCTGATCTCGCAGAAATCAGTGACCGCTCTTTTGTAGAATTCAGCAGGAAGCGCCCTATCTGAAACGACAACACCCGGATTGGTCTCTTCGCATGAGAAATCTGCCAGTTCTTCAACAATATCGCAGGCCATGGAAAAAGCCGTGCTGATATCACCGATGACATCGATGCAGATGGCTGCATTCCCTCTTGTCTTGTGGATCACATTGGGATTCAGTCTGATGAGGTAGGTTTCTCTCACGGTCATTCCCGAATCGGAGAGCCTGCCGGCAAGCAGAGCCCCAAGGTAGGTGGTGCACATCCCGGCTGGCGAATCTGTGTCGTCGATTCCGATTCGCATGTATGCACTACTATTAATATCCTGCCCTGCTATATCCATTCGTAACGGAAATGTCCCAGGATCGCCTTCTCCAGATGGTAGTGTCGGTACTGCTCATGGCCGGGTTCCGGGTAACGGAACGATTCTCCATGCGGCCGCGGAGTTTCGACCTTATTACGGGAAAGAAGGAGATCCTGCTCGTCATCAAGGTGGTCTCCCATATCGACAGCGTGAG
>JAKLGZ010000131.1 GCA_022710385.1 Methanoregula sp. | reverse complement strand
ATGTATGCAAAGAACCTCCAGCAGTTCCTTGCCCTCCTTGTCGACAAGGAAGGATCGCTTGTCAGTGAATTTTCCGATGAGATCCTTGCCGCGAGCCTGATGGTCCATGCCGGTGAGATCCGTCACGCTCCAACGAGAGAACTGATCCAGGGAGGGAGATCGTAATGGAGCTCTCGTTATTTTGGACCTCGATCTACATCGTCATCCTGGCCGCGTTTACCGGCTATGTGGTGATCAGCCGGGTCCCGGTCATCCTCCATACTCCCCTGATGAGCGGCTCCAACTTCATCCACGGTATTGTGCTGATCGGCGCGATGGTCGCCCTCGGCCTTGCGACCACCCCCGGGCAGCAGATCATCGGTTTTATTGCCGTCGTCCTTGGGGCCGCGAACGTGACGGGAGGCTACGTCATCACCGAGCGCATCCTCCAGATGTTCGATTCGAGCCGGAAGAAACCGGGCAAGGGTGATTGAGATGGTGGATCTCTCATTCCTGATCGATCCGGTCTACATCGTGACCATCATCATCTTCATCATCGGACTGCAGCGGATGAGCCATCCCCTGACAGCCCGGAGCGGGATCGTCTGGGCAGGTGCCGCGATGCTGATCGCTACCCTCGTGACGTTCCTCACCCCTGAACTCACAAACTTCGCCCTGATCGCAATCGCCATCGTCATCGGGGGCGGACTCGGCTATATCGCAGCCAAGCGGGTGGCGATGACCGACATGCCCCAGATGGTGGCGATCTACAACGGGATGGGTGGCGGTGCCGCGGCAGGGATTGCGGCAGTCCACCTCCTTGGGACCACGACCCCTGCAACGAGTACCCTTGCTGTCATCGGGGGTCTCATCGGGGCTGTCTCGTTCTCAGGGAGCATGATCGCATTCATGAAGCTTCAGGGCTGGATGCGTCCGCGGCCGATCACGTTCCCCGGCCAGCAGGTCGTCAACATGGCGGTCCTCGGACTCGCTGCCCTCTCAGGTATCCTCCTCCTCTGGCAGCCTGCATTCCTCCCACTCTCCTTCTCCACGTACCTCCCCCTGTTCTTCATCCTCTCGCTTGCGTTCGGGATCCTGATGACCCTCCCGATTGGGGGTGCCGACATGCCGGTAGTGATCTCCATGTACAATGCCTTCACCGGGCTTGCAGTCGGGCTTGACGGGTTCTCCTTCGCCACCCCCAATTACGCGATGGTGATTGCAGGGATTATCGTCGGTGCAGCAGGAACGCTTCTCACCGTCCTGATGGCACGAGCAATGAACCGCTCGATCGCCAACATCCTCTTCGGGGCATTCGGCGCAACGGAGGAGACAACAGCTGAGATACAGGGCAGCATCAAATCGATCGAGGCCGAAGACGTGGCAGCCATGCTGGCGTATGCCAACTCCGTGGTCATCGTCCCGGGATACGGGATGGCGGTAGCCCAGGCCCAGCAGAAGGTCAAGGAGCTGATGGACCAGCTCGAGAGCAGGAACGTGACAGTGAAGTTTGCCATCCACCCGGTTGCCGGCAGGATGCCGGGGCACATGAACGTGCTCCTCGCCGAGGCAGGTATCTCCTACGATCACCTGTTCGACCGGGATGAGATCAACCAGGAGTTCCCGGGCACCGATGTGGTGCTCGTGATAGGGGCAAACGATGTGGTCAATCCGGCAGCACACCGCGAAGGCAGTCCGCTCTTCGGGATGCCGATCCTGGATGTCGAACAGGCAAGGAACGTGATCGTCCTGAAACGGGGCCAGGGCAGGGGCTTTTCCGGGATCGAGAACGACCTCTTCTACCGGGACAACACGCGGATGCTCTACGGCGATGCAAAGGAGACACTCGGGGAGCTCGTGCAGGCAGTGAAGAGACTGTAAGAAATTGTTATGAAAGGATGGGTAACTGCCCCAATTTTTTAATCCGATTTTTTTACAATTGGTTCACACACCCATGTGGGTGCGTGAATCGAAATCAATCATTCCCTATCGTCCAACGTGTAGGAGCGGTTGCCTCCTGTGTGCAAAACAAGGAGATCACCGAACTTTGTATTGAACCGAACCAAGCCCCAGGAAGAAATAAAAAAAGAGAGTCTTCAGTTCAATCATCAAGCAGTGGTTTTTGTCTGGTTGTAAACCCCCGCACCGATCCAGAATGTCCCGTCAACGTCATGCACATAGCAGAGCTTCGGTTCGACAGCCATTCCATGAGCAGGGTTCGGGAAGTGAATGATGATGAATCCCCCGCCGCTTCGTGAGAGATTGATCTTGTTGCGCATGTAATACTGTCCGGTCATATCAGTTTCGTTATAAAAGGAGGTATTTACCCGCTCGGGCAGCGCAATGGATGCGAGGGATGTGCCGTTGTAATCTGCTGCAAAGATGTAGAGATCGTCCCGGACAAATGAGCCATTCGGATTATTGAAATCGGCGAGGGCTTTCTCCCTTCCTTGTTCCCGGGCGAAAGCGACCGCCTCAGTGACAAAAACGAGCACCCGCTGCTCATCGGCAGAGAAGTTTACCGGAGGTGTTGGCTCCAAGGTTATTGGAGGGGAGGCAGGTGGGGTGGAGGTTGTTGTCGCCGTTGGCGTAGAGGTCGGGGGTTGTGTGGTCATGCAACCGGCTCCGGCCAGAGAAAGCACCAGGAGCAGGGTGACAAGGATTAGTGATACCTGTTTCATATCAATCGAATGTGGGGCAAACTCACATAAGCAATTGGATTTACAACTGTCAAAGGCCGGAGTCCTGGTTTACAGGTGGTCACCTACATAATCCCAAGGGTGTTTTCACCGGATCGAAATAACCGCTTCAAAAAATATGGCGAGATTGACCTTGCCGCCCCTCACTCAGCGTAACGCAGTATCAATCCCTTATATACCCGTACTGCATTTTCCAGCGACTCGACCGTCACATGCTCATCAACTGCATGCAAGGCCTGCATCTCGCCAGGACCGTACTCGACGACAGGAAATCCTTCGCGCCTCAGGTAACGTGCATCGCTTGCTGCCCACTGCACGATGGGGCGGGCGGGCTGATGATGGACATTTTTTATCTCCTCCAAAAGGCGGGTCACAAGCAGGGAGTCCGGAGACGTGATACTCGGCTCCGACATGTTGATGACCGAGATATCGG
>JAKLGZ010000130.1 GCA_022710385.1 Methanoregula sp. | reverse complement strand
AATTTCTGTTTTTTCATTGTTCAACTTTGAATGATTCGTTTGATGGCATAAAAACTTCTTGAACCTGCTTTCAGAAGACGTGGATGTCCTCTGCATCTCCCTCCACGAGGAATACCAGGCAGCCATGTCAGTCGCCATGCCTTCCTTTCACCCAAATCACCCCCTTATGCTCAGGAGCAGCACAGTCATATGAAGTGAATCGCTCTGGGGAGACAGAAGGCGGCATACGGTTTTCAGGACGAATGACCGTACTGCTCTTTATGACATGATCATGAGCATTTAAGTACCTGACAGGAAGATGATAAACTGGTTCAACCATGGCAGCACGATCGTGGAGAGAAGCAAAGGAGATTGCCGACCGTGAAGGGGCGGAACTCGTGTTTCACAACTATGACACGAAGGAATACGGGGCATGCTCACGGGACACGACATTCGGATGTTTCATAAAAGGGGAATTTATCGAGGAGCGGTGCATCTGCATGCCGGCAAAATTCTCACCGGAGGAACTCGAGAAGAAGGAACGGGCGTTCATCGCGGAAAATCCGGGATGGGGAAAATAAGAGAAAGTGATTCCCCACAGCCTGAGATTCAAAGGAAGGGGGGGTAGAAATAGGATTAAAGCGGCGTTTTAGTAGTTTATTACTGTTATTCCCGGAATCGACCTGAAATGTCGGTCCCGGGATATAATCTCCCCGTCAGTGCAGAGCACGATTGCAGCGATTACCCCATCAAAGGCACCAAGCGGGGTTCCCCTCATACGCAAATCGGCTGACAATCTCCCGAACAGTTCATACACCTGTTCATCGATCGGCAGGATGGAAAAAAGAGACAGAATATTTTTCACTTTCTCCAGACTGTTCCTATTCACTGACTGATATGCTCCCTTATATAGCTCAAGAGCAGTGATGCCTGTGGTGTCCAGTCCTCTTCCTGCCTGTTCGTATTGTTCGAAGATCGTTGTTGCACCGGGATCTTTTCGCAACAGGTCGATAATGAACGATGTGTCAGCAACGGTCATCTCATATCGTGACTTCACGGAACCGTGCATTCCGGATCTCTTTGGATGCCGTCTCGATACTGTCCGCAAGTTCAGAACAATCTCCCAATTCTGACATCACTTCGGAGAGTGTACGTCTTTTTGGGTAGTGTTCAAGAATTACATCGGAGAAGCTCATCTTCTCATTCTTTTTGAGACGTTTCAAACGCTCGTACGCCTCTTCGGTTATGCTGATCGTCCGGGTTGCCATAATTAGATATCTGTGTATGTATGTGTATTTAATAGATAGCTCTCCTGATGATCGCACAATGAAGAATCATTTGAAGACCTCGCTTCTCGATTCAGTATTAGTTACACTTCTGCTACTTCAGGTTCAGCTCATCACGGATCCGGTGAACAAGATCATACACTGCCTGCCTGAACTCTCCCCCGATCTGCTCCCATGAGGGTGTCTCCCGTTTTTCTTCCTCGTCAACCATGGCAGGTGCTGCGGTGGCATCTCCTGGTGGTTCCTTTTCAGGCTTCGAAAAGATGGAAAGATACCCGGCGATCAGGACAACAATGAATGTGAGAGGGTACAGGATCAATTTCAATAGCGGGAGCACTTCCCCGATGCCAAGCGCATAAAAGGAGTCGATGAATGCCAGGATCGCGAGAATAAACGAGATGACAAGGACACTTGCAGCGGCATTGAAGAGTGGGAAGGGGAGATTGAACGGGAACTGAAAGGTGGCAAATATGTCTCCAAACATGAAGAGCACCGAGAAGATAATGATCAGGGCTGCATTGGCATACAGGAGATCGACAACACCTGAGAAGAGAGGCCAGGAGATATGATCGGCAAAATACCTGAGCAGGATCAAGAGAAACAGGAAAAAGAGGATCCCAATCAGCCCTGAGATCACTGCTTTTACTGCGGACGACTTCCTGCAACATCCGTCAGTCATTCACCACCACTCCCAGGTTCGCGGGTCCTCCCATGACACTCAATTAGGATACGTTCGCTGTTCGTTTATTGAATATATCCTGGAGGAGGTATCAACGCTTCCCTCCCCCGCATGGCAGGTTTCACCAGTCTAACACCACACTGGATCTTTCACGACCTTGGTATCTCCCCCCCCGGCATGGCATCAAGTGATATTCTCATATTTTTTTCTCGAGGAGCGCCCTGATGGCCTTCAGCTCACCGAGAATCTGGGTCTCTGTCGTTATCCCTGAAGGGGCCCTCCCCCCGGTCCCTGTACCATCCCCGCCCACCGAGATTCTTACCTTGCTCCGGATCAGTTCCCGGAGTTCTTCGGCATGCACAATAGCCTCGATACGAATCTCGGCTGCCTGGGCCTGTCCTGAATACCCTGCGGTCTGGATGGAGATGGTCGAGATGTCAAGCTTCCTCATCACCGGGCCCTGCCTGATATCAAGGTTCGTGATCCGGTTATAAGGGACGATTCCGGTCCGGCGGAAGATGACCCCACGTTTCCAGCGCATCTCATCCTCGTGGAGTTCGTACCACATGCTCTCGTAGTAGAGCTTCGTCCAGAGAGCAAACAGGATGACGATCACCACTAGGCCTCCGATTATGCCAAGAAAGATGCCCGTGTCAATCGCTGAAGACAGATACATCGGGAGGAGGATCACGATGCCTAGGAACACGATGAGGAGGAGAAAGTCAACGATGAACCAGGTCACCAGCGAAGGCGATGGTTTGAACGGGATGTGGAGAGGGAAGTGTTCGTTTTGCATGATATTCCTGGGAAGAACGGTGAGATAAGGGTATCTTGGGAGAACCATGCAATGTCAGTCTAACCCCTGAAACCAGGATTTTTTAGTATCGGATAGTGGTCAGTTTCCAGATGATCAGCTCATGAATGGGAAGATACAGAATGGGTCTATTTTGATCGAATTAACTGAAAAACTGGAACTATCCGCCGTGAATTAAACCACTGAGTGAAAACCCATCCATCCTATCTGTCATCACGAAGTTCCGGAATCTGCAAGAACGGTGCAGGGATGCTTCGCTCCAGCATGGCCATGGAGTATGATGACCTCGTCGAAGACAATATGAATCTCATCAAAGCCTTCGACCCGGATCGGGCTCTCTTACTCTTCCGGACAGTCTTGATCGAAACAGAAGAAATAATGTAGCTCTTCCACACACTGTCAACTATCCAGGAGGGCAGAACCGGGCATGCGTTGGATCAATCCATATGCAGTTGTTGC
>JAKLGZ010000013.1 GCA_022710385.1 Methanoregula sp. | reverse complement strand
TCATCCTGAGAAGGGTACCCCCCCTACCCCCCTTCTCGCTCTGTTATATGAATGCTGGTATAGGTTCCTGTAAAGTCCATGGCTGGATACCCTTGTTCAGGTTCACAAAAAGGGGAGGGCTGGCAACAGAGTCTGTATTAATTTTTGATTTTTTTTTACTTTGCAGAAAATCTTTTTTTAGAATACATGATCGCCCCCCTTACGCCAGCCCTGCCCCCGTTGGGGCGGGGGCGTATCGCGATGCTTTTTGCATACCCTTTTCAGGATAGTTCTTCGCGATTGATACCGGTACTACGGGCACCTTCGCAACCTGGGATGCCCGGGCGGCAGGGGTGACGTTCCCGAAATCTTCATAATTGATGGTAAATGTTTTCCCGTGAAAATTGCATTGACCATATGTGATTTAAGATTTCTCACTCTCTCAAGTATGTGTGATGAACGCCGCCGCCCCGAAGGACGCCCCGCGGCGGGTCAATAATCGGGAACATTTTAAAAAAACATGGAACTGCCCCGCCGTGTCTCGCGAGGGGCCCTGAGGCGGGGAACTCTCATACCTGCGATTTTCATGGTTTTGGTGTGAACTCACTCAGTTCACTGGCTGACACTTTTATGAAAATATAACTCATTCGTCTTGAGAACCGGCTGATATCGTCACTGATGCGCAGTCTGCTGCGGTTATTGTGCGGAGAAATTGCGGGAAGCCGAGCTTTTTTCATACTTCGGATCTACCCGGCTGCATCGTTGCTGCCCTTTCAGGAAAAGGAGTAATGTATGTCAGAGACCGTTACCCGAACAGCTGACGTTGAGTGTTTTCTGCAATGATCCTGCCTCGCCAGACACTCCCGGTACCTTACCGGCCCAGCTGGCGGAGGAAGGCGCTTTTATGATTCTCGGACCCTCTCCGCAGGTTCGAATAGACCTGGACCATATCAGCCCGGGATGTGTTGGCGAGCGCCAGGTCCAGGTCAGCGATGTCCCGCTCCTCAATGGCAAGCCCGGCCTCCAGCGCAGCGGTCTGGGATACATCTCCCTGTGCGGCGAACATTGTATACAATGACTGAATTACGGGATCGGTGTAGCCGGCTGATGCATTGCCGATCCGGTGGTCAGCGAGCCCATACCGCTCCATGAGCAGCTGGACTTCGGCCACATGAATGGTCTCCGAACCGGCAATCGTGGAGAACACGGGCACCGGATATTTTTCCGCCCATCGTGAATAGGCGTCATGCGCAAGCTGCTCCTCTTCCCGCATGAACAGGATCCAGGCAGTTTCCGCACTGGTCAGTGGCGTTGTGTCCGACGGGGGCAGGAGTGCAGGTATGCCACTTCCGGCACCCACGCCGGCGCCCTGTCCCGGTCCCGGCCCGGAACCTGGACCCGCGCCATATCCACCCGGTCCGCCCCTCCCTACCGTCGTTGCCGGGTTCGCCATGAAGCCGGTGGCAAGCAGGATGATGACGAGGACAGCACATCCAATCAGAAACCAGGTCTTCTTTTCCAAAAGAATTCACCGATCTCCTGCTTTGCTGCCCGTGACCTTAATGGTTGCCTGATCTCCGACGCAGTCATACCTGCCCGGCAGCGCTGGGCAGGAGGCGCCGGGGCCGTATCCTGCTTGTCATATTCAGAGAGATCCTCGCCGCGGATAAACCGGTTGTTCTGATCAAGGCGTGACTGGTCTGAGCGGGAGCGTTGCCTCATAATCCGCTCCGCTCATCCCAAGAGCATTTATTACACTCTACATCTCCAAAGGATCCTAGGTGTTTTCATGAGACGCATAACCGTCAATGCCTTAATCGATATCGGATGCCTGATAACCTTCATCCCGTCGTTTGTCTCCGGGGTGGTTTTGTTCTTCTTCCTGCCCTCCGGCGGGGGGCGGGGGGCGGGTCACGCGGTCTGGCTTGGTCTTTTCCGGGACCAGTGGCTGACCATGCACAATTACTGGAGCCTCGCATTCTCTGCCCTTATCATCATCCACCTGATCCTGCACTGGATGTATTTCAGGAACATCCGGAAGTGTCTGTCGCCGGGTAAAAAAGAAGCCGAGACCTGTGACCCGTAACGGTATCCGGACCATGGATATAATTTTGGTGATTCTGTACCATCCACCAAACGTTCGATAACCCTGAAAACAGAAATTTCATTCCCGATCGTGGGGGCTCCGGCAAGCCTCCGCCCCCGTAGCTCGGGCATCTCCTGGTTGCGGGGGTGCCGGAGAACCTCTGCCGGTGTATGCCGGTATGCAGGTATTGCCGAGGCATCGCAATGCGCCCCGTCCCACTCGGGGGACTGGCAGCGCATGAGGGGGGCTTCATACAAAAAACGAGATTTTTAAGAGAGCACTTTTTTAAAATCATTTTGTGGTGGTAACTTCCACAGGATCGATATTCGCATCGATCAGGCAGTCGAATGAAACGGTTGACAGCCACCCGGCCTTCTCGAACATGTGCATGAAGCAGACCCCGATGACCAGACTTCCGGCATGCTTGTTCAGTACCGCTTTCACCTGATCTGCCTTGACCGGCACGTTGGGCATGGAGAGCCCGCCCATGATCACGATGGCTTTCGGGTTCAGGGTCACCGGCCCGGCGCGAGTCTGCATGCCGACGCTGTCGATATGACCGATCTTTTTTGCCCGGCTCTCATCAACAAACGGAACAAAGACCTGTTCCAGTTCAAGAGACCTGACCGCAAACCCGAGGAGCTCGACAAATGGCGTACAGGTCCCCGGGACGCCGTAGTAGACGATCTGGTCGCCTTTTTTCAGCCCGTTTTTCTCAATAAATTCCTTGAACGGGCGCAGGATGCCCGGGACACCGTGGAATGTCTCTTTCTGGGTCATGATAGATCAATACTCCCCCATGAAGATTATTATACCATCGCATTACCGCGGGGTTGCTGCCGGAACCGGAACGGGTCAGGACGGCTTTTTTCGTTCTTCTCCTGCCCTGCTGAATATCGATCCATTCAGGTATGGCATTTGCGTGCTGGTGAAGAAAACCACTTCTGGTTCCCGGTCGGCACACATCCATACCTTTATCCAATTATGCGCATATGAGTAATTATCGTACATCAACCGTACGATTGATGAACACATGGCAGAAGACGGACCGCAATCATCCAGGAATATACCTGAACCTGATGATGGCTTCCACACCGGTGCATGCAACGATCAGCACCGGCACCGATCCGGAGCAGCCAGCCACTGGGAGGAATGCACGTCCCCGAAGAGATTTGGCGAGACCTGCTGCTCTGCGAATCCGGTACCATGGGAAAAGAAGCACGTCGCCGCTGTGGCCACAGGCCCTGCTTCGGGTGATTCAGTTCCTGCCAGTACAATTCCTGAACAGCTCCCGTGACCATGACAACACATCCGAAGATCTTCGAACTGCTCAAAGACTACATGGATGCAGACACTCAGACAGAACGCTGGATCACGGTCCAGGAATTCCGCACCTATTTTCACCTGAAAAAGAGTTGTTCACCGGTCATCGCCGGGTATTTTCGCCGGATATACCAGAATCCGACATATCTCTGTCCGTACAGGGTCACCAGAATAGAACAGGTCAAAGACCCTGCCAATCCTTACCGTTCTGTACGGAGATACCTTGTGGAGAAGTCAGTTCATATGCCGGAAAAAATTCCAGAATGCAGGTTCCGCGCCACCATTTCCGCAGAGTCCGTGCATACGGTTCATCACCAGATATCGCAGAGAGATTGGTCCGGAGCAGCCATTGACCAGTGACAAGGGAGAAAAACTGGGAACGCGCCAATCCAAGATCCGGCCCGGTGAGGATGACCCCGGGTACCAGCCCGTCCTCTCCGAGGGGGGGACGGGATGAACCTTCAATACCTCTGAAGTACCAGGAATCACGGTTCCGGTACTATCCCACGTTCACACCATGGCGCCGGAGCGGCGGGACGAAGCCGCTGGGGCATCAGCGTTTTCCGAATCACCGGCAGGTGCAGTTTATCCGCTTTCCCTGCCATGTATGCATTTTTTCCGGGTTTTCCCGTGGTATCCCGACCTGCATCAGATGATGAAATTGTACATAATCCTGAAATAAACACACTGAACAAATTCCGCGGTTGCTCATCCCGCTGCAAATCCGAGAGTGTTTTTTTAAAATTTCATCCCCACTGAGGTCCCGGTCTGAATTCCCCGCAGGGATACCCTGCCTCGTTTTTAAAAATATCCCCCCTGGCGCACAAAGCCCCGTCACAGAATTCCCCCAAAAAAACGTACGCAGGAAGATTCGTCAGGGCATCCCGGGTTCTCCCGCAAGCACACATGACGTGTCCAGCGCCACCCGCGGGTATAAACGGGGGAGGCTCGTGTCAGCATAAAAGGAATCAGGATGGGCCGGATACCCGAACGCCGCGGAAGCACGGTGCACGGAGGGCCCGCGGCACACGTCTCCCCATCCTTACCAGAGAGCCGGTCCACCGGGACGGGTGGGATACCGCCCAAGCTGGTGCCGGTCTGGCAGCCGGCAGAGGCAGCCGGGAATTCCGCTGCACACAGTTCCGTGAAGATCCTGACCCTTAAATCTTTATGCTCATATGTGTAATAATTCCCTGCCAAGGAATGGGGGTTTGCTATGCCAAACGTGAACGGAACCATGCCGCTCGACCAGGGGCGGGCAATCGGGCGGGGACTGGGGCCCTGCAGGAAAATTGCTGGAGGCCGCATGAGAAAGCCTGAAGGCCGAAGATCACGGGTCCGGAACACGACCCCCCGCGAATGACCGGGATTTGAGGAGAGGAGAGCATGCCACAACCATTCATCAGCGTTCACGACCTGAGCATGGACTTCGGTGACACCCGGGTCCTGAACAAGGTATCGTTCGAGATCCCTGAAGGCGAGATCATGGGGGTCATCGGGCGGAGCGGCGCGGGTAAGAGTGTGCTCATGCACCTCCTCCGCGGCATTGAACAGCCCCCGACCAAAGGTTCCATCATCTACCACATGGCTGCCTGTGACCGCTGCACGTTCATGGATGTGCAGAGCCGGGCCGGCGGGAAATGTCCCGAGTGCGGCGGAAATCTCGTGGCTGTGGATATCGATCTCTGGGACGCCCAGACCGATGGCATGAAGTCACGGGTCATGAACCGGACTGCCATCATGTTCCAGCGCACCTTCGCCCTCTACGGGGACGACCGGGTGATCGAGAACGTACTCCACGCCCTCGATGATATCCGGTACCCTCAGGAACACGCCATCAACCGGGCTGCCGACCTCATCGACCAGGTAAAACTTTCGCACCGGATGATGCATATCGCCCGTGACCTGTCGGGAGGAGAGAAGCAGCGCGTGGTCCTTGCCCGGCAGCTTGCAAAGAACCCTGCCATGCTCTTTGCCGATGAACCAACCGGCACGCTCGATCCCGAAACCGCCCGGCTGGTGCACGAGATGCTCATCGGTGCGGCAAAAAAGAACACGATGGGCATGGTCGTCACGTCGCACTTCTCGCAGGTGATCGAGGATATGGCGAACCGCGCAATGCTGTTGGTGGATGGCGAGATCGCAACCATCGGCTCACCAAAGACGGTGATCCGTTCATTTGTCAGGGACTTTCAGGAACCTGAATCCGCGGAGCCGGTGGAACCGGGGGAGAAGATCCTCGCTGCCCGGGACGTGAACAAGCGGTACATCTCGGTGGACCGTGGCATGATAAAAGCCGTGAACATGGCCACCTTCGATGTTGCAAAGAAGGAGATCTTCGGCATCATCGGCAAGAGCGGGGCGGGCAAGACCACGCTCTCCCGGATCATCGCCGGCATCATCGAGCCCACGAACGGGGAGATGAATATCCGGATCGGCGACGACTGGGTGGACATGACCAAGCCGGGTGTCGGGGAGCGGGGCAGGGCAAAAGAGTACATCGGGCTCCTGCACCAGGAATATGACCTCTACCCGCACCGCACGGTCATCGACAACCTGACCGATTCGATCGGGCTGGATTTTCCCAAGGAGCTGGCGGTCAGGAAAGCGGTTGTCACCCTCCGGATGGCCGGGTTCACGGAAGAGAAGGCGAGGGCAATCCTGAACCGGTTCCCGGGCGAACTCTCGGACGGGGAGCGGCACCGGGTCGCCCTTGCCCAGGTGCTTATCCGGGAGCCGCGCCTCGTGGTCCTCGATGAACCGACCGGCACCATGGACCCGATAACCAAGCATGACGTGAAACACTCGATCCTGAATGCCCGCGACGAGATGGACGAGACCTTCATCGTGGTCTCGCACGACATGGACTTTGTCAAGGACATCTGCGACCGTGTGGCGCTGATGCGGGGCGGGAAGATCATCGATATCGGCCCTACGGCGGCGATCCTTGCGCAGGTGACCGAGGAAGAGAAGAGAGACTAACCTGCGGGAAGACCGTTTCCCTTCCCGGATGCCCGGGAAATAACCCCACTGAAGACAAGTACTTCCGTGTCGCCATCCCTGCCCCCCGGGGGGAGGCGCATTCTTTTTCGATCAGCCCGTGCATGGTTCCGCCTTCCCGTTTCGGCAGGCAGATGCTCTTTTTTCTGGTGCAGATCCTTCCTGAACGGAAGGGCAACGATTCCACCTTACCCCGGTGAATGGTCAGAATGGCACGGTACCGGGAATAAAAAAGAGGAGAGGATGGGACTGATTCCCGTTTTTTTTTTGGACATCGCCGGTGAACCGTTCAGAACCCGAGAACCTCCAGCAGGTACAGGAAACCCGTTATCAGAAGGGCGACAACAACGACAACGATCCCCGGCCGTACTCCCAGCAGTTCCGGAATCGTCCCGGCGGGAAAGGCCCCGCTCCTGAGGATCCCCCGCTCGAGGCGCGGGTACAGGTGTGCAAAAGCCCCGGCTCCCAGGGCGATCCCGACCATCCCCACGAGCGCGTCCAGCGCTCCCGCCCCCACCGCCCCTGCGGCAGTGCCGGGACAGTAGCCGAGGATAGCAAACCCTGCCCCGAAGATCAGCCCCCCGATCACGGTTGCACCAACCGATCCTTCCTGATAGTGGAGCCGGACGAGCCCGAACGCCTTCATGGTGTAAACCCCGATCATACCGACCAGGACTGCAGAGAGCATCACCTTGATGACCGTGTGGTCGGTAAGGAGGAGCTGGCCGATAATAACCCCGTACGCGGTCACCCCGCCTTTCTGGAGGAGAAAGCCAAAGACGATGCCGAAGAGCAGCCCGAGAACCACCTGGGTCCGTTTGTCCGACCGGAGTTGTTCAAATGCCATTTTTTCCCTCCTCATAAAAATGCGAACCCGTACATAAGTCCTGCAACCAGGATACCGCCGATAAAGAAGCAGCCCGCAGCAACCCAGCTTGCGAGCGAGAGCTGAAGGGTGCCCGATATCCCGTGGCCCGACGTACACCCGCCGGCCCAGCGGGCCCCCATGCCCATCAGGATGCCCCCAAGCAGCGCAGTCAGCAAACGAACACCCGGATCCGTCCCGAACACTGCAGCAAACACGGGGGGCACAACCAGCACCGTGAAGCTCCCGGAGAGGGATGCAGAGAGGAATGCCCCGATCAGGATCCCGATGATGATCATCCACTGCCAGTCAATGGCGGGGGGAACCTTCCGGTAGTACGGCATCGCTTCGGTATTTTTTCGGGAGATTGCGGATTCAACCATGCCGGCTGTCTTGGCGTAGGCTGTCGAACAGCCAAGGGGGCGGTCAGAGAGGAGGAAGGTCAGCCAGGTGAGGACCCCGATCCCGGCACCCACGATGTACGGCGACCAGGACGCCATCATGAGCCATGCTATCATAGCAGTCCCCCGGTAATCCATAACCTGCCGGTACCCGGTAAATCCTGGTGTGCTGTCATGGCAACCCTGCCCGCTGGTAAGCGGTGAAGCCGCCGCCCAGGTTGGCGATGCGGTCAAACCCGTGCATCTTCAGGATGCTCGCCGCAATACTCGCCCGCTGTCCTCCCCGGCACATGACAATGTACTGCTCTGCCGGGTCAAGTTCGGTATGCCGTGTCCTGAGATCGTGCCACGGGATGTGAATCCCCTCCGTACCATGGGCAGCCTGCCATTCTTCCCGTGAGCGGACGTCCAGCAGGACCGCCTCCCTGGACCGGACCAGGGCATGCGCCTCCTGCGGGGAGATGACCATAACCCGGGTGATCGGCAGCCCGGCTGCACCCCATGCGAGCATTCCCCCCTCGAGAAATCCCGTGACGCGGTCAAACCCGACCCGGTGAAGCTGGAGTGCCGCCTCTTCTGCCTGCATACGGTTCTCCCCGACCAGGAGGATCTCCTTTCCCTGCGGGAGGATCCAGCCTGCCTGCGTTGCAAAGTTTCCGGCAAGGTCGATATGCCAGGCACCGGGGATGTGCATGCCCGAGAACGCCGGGTAGCTCCTGACATCGAGCAGGACGGTATCACCTGCCCGGGCCCGGCCCGCGAAGGTTGACGGGTTGACCGGACCCGGCCGGGCCAGGTCCCGCATCAGGGCAGGCCCTGCCCGGTTGGTAGCGGAACAGCGGGAGAAGTGGTCCGGGGCAGCAGGCATATCGGATGTAAGAGCCCGGATAAACTCAGGCCGGCTTGGGATTTGGAGGGCGTAGTTGTACTTCTTCTCGTACCCGATGGTCGTTGTCCTCTTTGCTGCCATCGCCCGCCCGCAGAGGGATCCCATGCCGTGGGCGGGATATACCTCACACTCGTCCGGGAGGGTCATTATCTTGGTTTGAAGGTTGTCGTAGAGGGAGGAGGCAAGCTCCTCTGCCCGTCCCGGGAAGAGATCGGGCCGCCCGACATCCCCGACAAAGAGTGTGTCACCCGAGAAGAGGGCGACCGGTCCCGGGCCCCGCGAGGTGTCCGTGGCAAGGTAACAGATATGCTCGGGAGTATGCCCGGCGGTTTCGAGGACGGAAAACCGGATGTCTTCGAGGACCACCTCATCCCCTTCGGAGAGAGGTGTATGGGGGAATGCACAGTCTGCGGACCGGGGCGCATAGATCCCTGCGCCGGTGGCTTCGGCCAGGTCCAGGTGCCCGGAGATGAAGTCCGCGTGCAGGTGCGTTTCCAGGATATGGGTGATCCGGAGTCCCAGCTCGCGGGACAGAGCAAGGTACCGGGCGGGATCGCGTTCCGGATCGATGACGGCACAGGTCCTGTCCCCGGCAACAATGTAGGAGCTGTGCGCGATACCGGGCAGGAAGAACTGGTGTATGATCATAGGGGTTCACCCTTCTATCTGATGAGAAGATACATGAGTGTTACGGCAATGACAATGAAAATCACCGACACGACCCCCCCGGCTTTCACGTAATCTTTCGGTGTATATCCTCCGGGCCCCATCAGGAGGGCATTAACCTGGTGGGTCGGGAGGAGGAAGGAGTTCATGGCACAGACCGCGACAAGCAGGGCGAGAGCACGGGGGTCTGTTCCGGTCCCGGCACCGAGCAGCATCACCGGCGGGACGAGGAGGACGGTTGCCGCAACGTTGGAGATGATGAGGGAGAGAACCGTTGCAAGGACCGCAACAACACCCATGACCATGAGCGGATGAGCCCCGGCAAGGAACCCGGTGAGGGCCCCGGAGAGGACAGCAGCCGCCCCGCTCTTCTCCAGGGCGATCCCCATCGGGATGAGGCCGGCGATGAGCACGATCGTCTTCCAGTCAACTGACCGGTAGGCATCGTCGAGAGTGAGAACACCGGTGAGGACACAGAGGGCAGCTCCCGTGAGGAGTGCAAGAGAGAGCGGGACACCCGTGATCGCAAGACCGATAGCGGCAGCAAAGACCAGGATGGCCATCCGTCCTTTTTCCGGCCGCACACTCTCACCCTCGGGATGGGTGACCAGGACGAGATCCTGGTGCCCGGCAAAATGCCGCAGGGTATCCCAGGACCCGAAGGCAACGATCGTGTCACCTGCGGCAAGGGGGATCGTTGAGATGCCGGCACGGGTGTCCGTCTCCCCGTGCTGGTGGATGACCGGTTCAATGGCGTACGTCTGCCGGAACCGGATCTCCCCGGGCGTCCTGCCGATGATCGAGGCTTTCGGGCGGACAACCAGTTCAGCAAGACCGTACTCTTCACCGGCAAGAGTCTCGCCAAGCCTGCTCTGCCCCCCTGCAGGGAGACACCCGGACGCCGCGGTGAACCGCTCGAATCTCTCCTTTGACCCGAGGAAGGCGATCTCCGTGCCGGGTCCGAACCGCGTGGAACGCGGGGGAGCAATGGTGATATCCCCGTTGGAAGCCATGGCGATGAGATCGAGCCCGTACTGCCTGCTGAAGGAGATTTCGTCACGTGTCTTCCCCACAAGCGGGGATGTGGCCGAAATGGTGCAGGTCCAGATCTTGTGATCGATCCCCCAGATCTCCGCGAGGGTAGGACCGTACGGGACCTCCTCGTTTTTTGGGAGGATCCGGTCTCCGGCAAGGGCAAAGAGCGCGATACCGGCAACGAGGAGAGTGAGCCCGATGGGGGTGACCGCGAAGAGGGAGAAGGGCTCTGCTCCTGCCTGCCGGAGGAGGTCATTGAGGACGATCAGCGGGCCGGACGCGATCATCGAGACCGTACCGCCGAGGATGGCGGCAAACCCCATCGGCATCATCAGGCGGGAGATGGGAATGCGGGTCTGCCTGCCAATCCTCCGCACTGCAGGCAGGAAGAGGGCGGCTACGCCGACCGTCTGCATCACTGAGGAGAGAAGACCGACGGTCACCCCGATAGTTGCGTTGATATGGCGTTCACCGGTTCCGGCATACCGCACGATGACGTCGGCGAGGCGCGACGTGATACCGGTCCGGTCAATGCCGTATGCAAGGATCATCACGGATGCCATCGCGATGACAGCATTCGACGCAAATCCTGAAACCGCCTCCACGGGAGTGATGAGGCCGAGCCACGCGAGAGCCAGGCTTGCGAGGATGGCAACAAGGTCAATCCGCACCCGCGAGCTCACCATGAGAAGGATCGTGGCTGCAAGCACGACCCCGACAAGGATGATGGAAGTTTCCATGGGGATAACAGGCAGGTGAGGCTGGCGGGAACAAAAACCTTGTTGTTGGGGAGACGTCAGCCGCAGGGTTCTTTGCCGGGCATTCGTTGCCGGCACCGGGGGAACCGTTGATGGGTCGTGGATGCATTCCGGCTCTTTAAAGAAAAATCATGGGCCAGGTGGATGGAGGGAGATTTTTTCTGGACCGGGTTCTACACCGCGGTGTTCGGGATTGCTCCCTGCGAAGGCTGCCACACCGGCAGCAGCACGACTGCTTGCCCCAGAACGGGTCAGACTTTTTTGCCTGCGTGCCCGGGCATACGAAACTACAGGAGGAGTGCGGGGCAATAACCATAGTCCATGGCAGTCAGTATCCATACCTTTATCCTATTATGCGCATATGAGTAATAATCAAAGGATGAGATCATGAAGCTATGTTTTACCGCACAGGGTGCGACCCTCGAATCCCCCACAGAGGATAGGTTCGGGCGTGCGCCGTATTTTATCATTGTCGAGAGCGAGGACGGGTCCTTTGACGCGATCCGGAACCCGTATGCCGATGGCGGGGGGGGCGTTGGCCCCAAGGCAGCCCAGGTCCTTATCGCAAACAACGTAAAGGCACTGGTCAGCGGCCAGGTCGGCGGGAACGCAAAGGAAGTGCTTGCTGCCGCAGGGATTGCCATGTATACATTCCGCGCCGGGGGAACGGTAAAGGATGCGCTCGACCAGTTCACGAAAAATACCCTTGCCCGGTCCGGGTAGGGAGCTCCCGGCAACCATACGCAGACGGAATGATCTGAACATGAACCTATGGCAGGACCCGTGATGAAACTTGCTGTTGCAAGTGGGAAGGGCGGTACCGGGAAAAGCATGATAGCGGCAAACCTTGCCTTCACGCTCTCCCGGACTGAGCCCGTTTCCCTCGTTGACTGCGATGTCGAGGAGCCCAACCTCCACCTCTTCTTTCCGGGGCAGGGAACACCGCGGGATGTCACCGTACCGGTGCCCGTCATCGACGACTCTCTCTGTGATCGCTGCGGGAAGTGCGGGGACTTCTGCCAGTACGGCGCGATCACCGTGCTGCCGAACCGTGTCCTCTTTTTTGCGGAGCTCTGCCACTCGTGCGGAGGCTGCACGCTGGTCTGCCCGAAAAAGGCGATCCGTGAAGAGCAAAAACGGATAGGAACCGTTTCATTATCCCTGCCGTTACCCTTTCTGGATCTGTTCACCGGCACGCTGGACACCGGCAGCCCGCATGCAGTCCCGGTAATCCGGGAGGCCAAGAAGCAGGCGGCAGCAGGAGATTCCATCATGATCATCGATACGGCCCCCGGAACCTCCTGCCCGGTCGTGGAAGCGCTTGAAGGGTGCGATGCCTGCATCCTTGTCACGGAGTCCACCCCGTTCGGCCTGCACGACCTGCAGCTTGCCGCGGACGTGACTGCCCGGCTGGGTATCCCCGCCGGTATTGTCATCAACCGCAGCGACGGGAACGATGAGGAAATCCTCCGTTTCTGCACCGACCATGACCTCGACGTCATGATGACCATCCCGTTCAGCCGTGAGATCGCCGCCATCCAGAGCCGGGGCGACCTTCTCTGCAGGGCGAGGCCGGAATGGCAGAAGGACTTTATGGGCCTCTGGGTGAAATGCCGGGCGCTCGCCGGGGCGGGACCATGATCCGGCTTGCGGTGATCAGCGGCAAAGGCGGGACGGGAAAGACGATGATCACTGCTGCGCTTGCACATCTCTTTTGCGGAAGTCTCGTGCTTGCCGACTGCGATGTGGACGCAGCAAACCTGGAACTCATCCTCAGCCCCACCTTGATCCGGACCGAACCCTTCATGGGGATGAAGACGGCAGTGATCGACCCTGCCCTCTGCGTCCGGTGCGGGGAGTGCGGGGAGCACTGCCGGTTCAATGCAATTGAATATCTGGCGGACACCTGCCAGGTGAAAACGCTCCGCTGTGAAGGCTGTGCGGTCTGCACGTATGTCTGCCCGGCTTCCGCTGTCACCATGCAGCCGCGGCAGACCGGCGAGATCAAATACTCGGAGACCTCACGGGGGCACCTCGTGCATGCACGGCTCGTGCCGGGCGCGGGTAACTCCGGCCTGCTTGTCCATGCAGTCAAGAAAACAGCACTGGAGCGCGACGGCACCTGTGACCGCTTCATCATCGATGGTCCGCCCGGCACCGGCTGCCCGCTCATATCCACTATCAGCGGCGTGGATGCCGTGCTGGTCGTCACCGAGCCCAGCGTATCGGGGCTCCATGATCTCCGGCGGGTCGTGGCAGTCTGCCGGCAATTCCGGCCCCGGATTTTTGTCGCCATCAACCGCTTCGACCTGGATGCGTTCCAGGCAGGTGAGATCGAAGCATGGTGCCGCGGGGAGAAGATCCCCCTGATCGGGAAGATCCCCTTTGATCCCGCGGTGATCCAATCGGTACGGGAAGGCAATCCTGTCACCCGGGATGGCACATCCCCGGCAGCGCAAGCCATTCAAAGACTGGCAGCTAACATTGAACAGGAGCTGAATCGCGTTGGCAACCAGCGATGAAACCAGGGAGTGCTGCCGCCGGAGGGGCCGGCCACGGATGAGCCGGGTGCTCGAGAACGGGCCGGCCGCCCGGTGTTATGCGCCGCAATGCAACTCTGAACCCAGGGACGAAGGGGTCCTGCTGCTCCCGGAAGAGATGGCAGCCCTGAGTCTGATCGATCTCCAGCAGATGGAGCAGGAGCAGGCTGCAGCAGTGCTCGGCGTTTCGCGGAAGACCATCTGGCGGGATATCCACGAGGCGCGGCGCAAGATTGCCGATGCCCTCATCAACGGGAAAACGATCCAGATGGCAGGATGCACCCGCAGTCTCGAAGGCCACTGCCCGAAAAAAAACCAGGATATCTGCCCGAAGAGCGGGGGCGGCCCCTGCCCCAGAATTATCGGGAAACCCGTTCTGGACACCCGAAAATCGAAAAAGACGGATCCGGTCTCAGGATAGTCAATGTACCACGGTCCCGAGGAGTTACCGGCATGAACTCAAACCATATTTTCGGGCCGGTCCTTTCCCGGAGGCTCGGCCTGTCACTGGGTATAGATCTCGTCCCGTTCAAGACCTGCACGTTTGACTGCGCCTATTGCGAGTGCGGACATACCACAAATAAAACCATAACGCGGCAGGAGTTTTTTCCTCCCGGTGAGGTGCTCAAAGGACTTGGGGACGTGCTTGCATCCCGCCCGCACCTTGATACCATCACGCTTGCCGGTTCGGGGGAACCGACACTTTCCCTCTCGCTTGGACCTGTCATCGCATCTGTGAAACGCGAGTACCCTGAATACACCCTGAGTGTCCTTACCAACGGCAGTCTTCTGACCAATGCGGGGGTGCGGGGGGAACTTTTTTCTGCAGACCGGGTAATTCCAACCCTGACCTCAGTGTATCAGGAAACCTTCGAACGCATCCACCGGCCACATCCATCACTCAGAATAGGAACGATTATTGAGGGCTTTGTCCATTTCCGGAAGATGTATACCGGGGCCCTCTGGCTCGAAGTGTTCGTCATTCCTGGAGTAAATACCACGGATAGAGAACTGGAAGGGCTCAAAGCGGCCCTTGAACAGATCAATCCGGACCTGGTCCAGCTGAACACGCTCGACCGGCCCCCTGCTGAAGAATGGGTGATGGCAGCAACGGATGCCGAACTGGAACGCGTTCGTGACGCGCTGGGGAGGACTGGTATTGAGGTTGTCGGCAGGAAACATCCCGTTTCGCGCGCGACCAGAGCGGGGACTGACGCCGCAGACCTGATCCGCGCAACGCTCAGCCGCAGACCTTCGACCGTGGAAGACCTTATAAAAACCACTGGCATGAGCGGGGGCGAGGTGGTAAAGATCCTCGGGGTGCTCGAACGAAACGGCGAAGTCACTTCGCAGCGGGGGACTCGCGGGATTTTTTATGCAATCATACCGGGAATGACTCAGGGGGATACCTGAATGAAAATAACAATCCTGGTGGACAACACCGCGCTCTTCGACCGGATGTTTATCGCTGAGCATGGGTTCTCTGCATATATTGAGGTGGAAGGGAAACGGGTTCTTTTCGATACAGGCTATTCTGACGCCGTAGTGAGAAATGCAGAGAAGATGAAGATCGACCTGCTCGACCTGGACTACATTATTCTGTCGCACGGGCACTTCGACCATACCGGGGGGCTCATCCACCTGCTCCGCCGGTTCATGGAGGCAGCCATCGAGGACATCCCTCACCGTATCCCCCGGCTGATCGCCCACCCCCGCTGTTTCCTTTCCCGTCCTAAATCCCCTCTCGCTGACATCGGAACTGTTCTCACTGATGACAAAGTCCATCGGCTTCTCCCGCTCGAACTATCGGCAGGGCCGGTCAGTATCACGCCCAACCTTTTCTACCTTGGCGAGATTGAACGGAAGTTCCCCTTTGAGACCTCCCTCCCCGGGCCCAGGCAGATCGTCCTGCCGGATGGCAGCACGCAGGAGGATCGAATTCTTGACGATACTTCGCTCGCGTTCCAAAGCCGCGACGGGCTCGTGATCATAACGGGGTGCGCCCACGCGGGGATCTGCAACACGGTCGAGTATGCAAGGAAGGTCTGCGGGGAGAGCCGGGTGCACGATATTATTGGCGGGCTCCACCTCCGCGCGGCCGGACCGCAGCTTGACGGGACAGCGGCATACCTCAGGGAGCTTCGGCCTTCCGCACTCCACGCCTGCCACTGCACGTCACTTGCAGCGAAGCTTGCCCTTGCGCAGATGGCGCCTCTCCAGGAAAGTGGCGTGGGACTCCGGCTGGAGTATGCGGACTATTAAAATCCGGCAATGCAGGATGTCTCTCCCTGACCCGGACGGGACATTTTTCATCGCTGTGCCCAAGCATGAGGTTCCCTCTGATGAGTTTGATGGAACAGTTACGATGGCAGTATCGGCCGGATTCCGCAGTATCGGTACCCCCTATATTTTTTCGTAGCCGTACGCCGCTGCTCAGGAAAGATTAAGGGAGGATTCCCCGCAAGAGAGATATAGTTCATGAGAATGCTCTGAATGTAAATGAACATCGACATCCCGAGGCGGTACGTGTGAATTCTCTTCCCTGTCCCTTTTGTTTACCTGCAAGGAAAGACATTGTTTTTGAAAATACTTTGTGGTATGCCCGGTGGGATTCATTCCCGGCCACAAAGGGGCACCTGCTGGTGATCCCATTCCGTCACTGTACCGGATATTTCGATACGACTGCAGAAGAGCAGGCTTCCCTTGCGGAGATGCTGTTTTCCTGCAGAAAGATCCTTGACGCGGAATTTTCACCGGCAGGATATAACATCGTTATCAACATCGGGGTAGTGGCAGACCAGCGGGTGATGCATTGCCATGTCCACGTCATCCCCCGGTATTCAGATCCCGCCAACAATCCCCCGGGGGGAATACAGGGCATCATTTTTGGGGAGGCAGAGCGTGAGGCTCCCAAACAATAAGAGATGTCCTGCCGGAATCCCTGCGGATTCGTGGTTTTTTCCAGTTCCCGGACCCGCGAAAAAGAAGATTGTTATTCAGGCAGGGATTTCGATAATGATCCGGTTCAGAACCGGTAATTTCCGCCCTCGATTTTTATCGTCTTTCCGTGGGTCAGTGCATCAGCAATCTTTCTGTGGGCAGAGACCACGAGCCGGTGGAACGTGGGCTGGGATATTTCCATCATCGCAGCGCATTCGTTCTGGTCGAGCCCTTCAAGGTCCTTGAGCCGGACTGCCTCAAATTCATCAACAGAAAGGATGGCCTCTTCGGGCTCGCTTGCCCGTCCTGCTGCTGCAGGTCCGAAAGATGTAAAAGAAGGCGGGAATCCCACCCTCCTGCACCGTCTCCTTCCCGGCATTACTCAAGGGTGGCAAGCCGTTTTGTGATTTCAGTCTTTTCGGCCTCGATACGCCTGAGCTCTGCTTCAAGGAGCTGCTTCTGCGCTTCCCTGCTCAAAGGTTCCGGTTCAGGGTAGTAACTCCGGCAGAACCCCCGGCCCCTGCCAAAGCCCCGGCCGAATCCCTGCGCTGCACCTCTTCCGAACGCCATACCGTTTCCACAGGGGCCCATGCCCCTTCCCATGCCGGGTCCATACCCGGCCGGGCCTGTCTGATCAAATCCTGGCATATATTCTGCCTCGTTAAATGAATATATATTCACATGTTATTAAGTGCATTGGACCGGGCAACCGACATTCCCCGTACGCAGGAGCCGGCGAAAGAATCGGACCGCACCGAACAGAAAGAATGCAGGGTGTTGCAGCCACGGGTGAGAAGAACACCCCGGGAATGCTGCGCCACCCATCAACTGAGCCGTACTGCTGAAAATGTCTGCATGGCTGGCATAAGTCAGAGCGGATCGGGTTCTTCCCTTCCGGCATCCCTGCTCCCCTCTGCAGCAAAATTCGGATCTGCGAACCGGGAGGTAGTTCTGTGGCGGCAGAATCACAATGATGAACAGACTATATCACCAAAAAAATGCAGATACTTCCCCCAGGGGAAGTAGTGTGAGGAGATGGACATGGGAGATCCCGTAAAACTGGGAATCGTCATCTGCGACCGGTACCGCACCTGCGCCGGGGGCAAGTGCCTGCGGGCCCTGCGCAACCGCGAAGGCGCGTTCGAGCGCTACAGAGGACGAGAGGTGGAGCTTGTCGGGTTTGCCACCTGCAACGGTTGCCCCGGCGGGAATATCGAGTACGTGCCGCAGGAGATGAAGAGCAACGGTGCGGAGGTCATCCACCTCGCCACCGGCCTTGTGGTAGGGTACCCCCCCTGCCCCCGGATATCCTTTTTCACCCGGTTCATACAGGAAAAATACGGCATAGATGTCGTGGTTGGTACGCACCCGATCCCCCAGAAGTACTACACAACCCACCAGAACCTCGGTTCGTGGGACTCAGGAACGTGGAAAAAGGTGATTGTCCCGATACTCACGGACGAGAAAACGCGGCTTGCATATGATTAGCAGCAAGCCCGCGATCAATGATGGATACACGGGGGATGTCCGTCCGGGAAGAGAACAATGGTAATTGGATATGAATCGAATGGCCGAAGAAAGAAAGGAACGGAAAGACCGTGAACAGGCTGAAACGTACGATGACGCGGCGGAAAAGACTGACTGGCGGGGTCCGTCACTGGTTTTTACTCTTTTATCCCGGCACATCTGTCCGGGCCAGACCGTCCTCGATATCGGGATTGGGACCGGCCTCGGGTCAGAACCCCTTTCCAGGGCAGGGCTCCGCATTTTCGGGATGGACATAAGCGACACAATGCTCGCGGTCTGCCGGAGGAAGGGGTTTGCAGAACGCCTTGTCCGCCACGATCTCACGGTCACCCCGTACCCGTTCGGGGACGGGTCCATCGACCATGTCATATCCACCGGGGTCTTCCAGTTCTTTTCAGACCTGAATGGTGTCTTTGGCGAAGTTGCCCGGATCCTGCCAGAAGGAGGAAGGTTCGCTTTCGTGACGGGCAACCGCAGTCCCGAAGAACCGGCTGAGATCGTTGCCGGTACGGAACAGACCGGCACAGAAGCTTCCTTCACGATGTTCCGTCATACTCCCGGGCAAGTCACCGGCTGGCTTGAGAAGAACGGGTTCCGGCTGGCCGGTTCCGTGGTATTTACGATCTGGATGGATGAACGGCATACAAAGGAATTTCCTGGACGGGCGTACCTTGCAGAGAAATGCAGTTCGATTCATGAGGAGTGAAGATAAAAAAGGTGAACTCCCCGGCAGAGCGTGGCACGAGCAGTCAAATGGTTATTTCATACCTGCCCTCCCACAGTCATACCATGACAGCACGTCCGACCATGACAGTCCCTGAAGCCGCTGGTATCAATGGCATTCATAACCGCTTCCGTGAACTGGCCAAGGAATGGCACCCGGATGTTTCCTGCTCTGACCCCGCCTTGTCGCATGATACGTTCATCCGAATCAAGGAAGCGTATGACATCCTGACGGACTACTGCATGAATTATGAGCTCTCGTTCAGGAAAGAAGATATCCGGCATGGCACGGGCTGCGATTCAAAGGAGTTCTGGATGAACCATTTTGGCGATGACCCGATCTGGGGCTGAATATTCTCTCTGGCTGTCGTTGGGATCATGGTACGACTTCGTTCCGGGAGTGCATCTCCAGCCTCCGTTCATCCAGGAACTCTCTCATCCATTGTCAAGGGAGACTCTCGGCATACAAAAAAGCGACGAGTCTCTTCTGCTGAGAATAGTAATATCAAAAGGTTTTAACCATTTATGCGCATATGAGTAAATATGGTAACCGGCATAAGACCGGGAAATACCCCATCTGAGGATTGACATGAGAGTAGCTATTGCAAAAGAAGGGAACGAAGTGTCCGGGCATTTCGGACACTGCACCGAATATGCGGTCTTTGACATTGCGAATAAGAAGATCACCAAAAAAGTAATTTTACAAAGCCCGGGGCACGAGCCCGGAAAGCTGCCGGTATTTCTTGCCGGGCACAAGGTTACCCACGTCCTGGCAGGCGGCATGGGCCCACGGGCCGTGGACCTGTTCTGCGAAAATAATATCGAGGTATTTCTTGGAATATCCGGGCCGATCGACGAGGTTATCAGGGACTTCATTACCGGAACTATTGTCTCCGGCGAGAGCAGCTGCACCCATGGCGAGGAAGGGCACGAAGGGTGCGGGCATTAACCCCCGCAGGAAAGTAGCTGTCCTGAGGAGATGGCCGGAATATTTTAAAAACCAGCGTGATATGCGCGTGCAGACCTGAGAGGATACAACAACAGTTCGATGAGATAATCTGGAGACCGTGATAATAATGACCGCACAAGCCGGTGTCCCACCGGAAACGAAGGGTGCATCCCATGCCCCCAAAGGGCTTCCACCGAAAGCAAAGATCGATGTGAACCATGTAATTATTGTCCTGAGCGGCAAAGGAGGCGTGGGCAAATCAACCGTGTCCACCAACCTCGCTTCCGCACTCGCAGCTCACGGCAGGCAGGTCGGGCTTCTCGACCTCGACATCCACGGGCCGAATATTCCCAAGATGCTGGGTATCGAGGACCAGCGGCCCGCTGTGGCGGAAAACCACATGGAACCAGTCCATGTGACCGGAAATCTCGCTGTTATGTCGATGGCATTCCTCCTGCCCGATACCAGTTCGCCGGTCATCTGGCGCGGGCCGATGAAGATGGCGGTGATCCAGCAGTTCCTCGCTGACGTGAACTGGGGCTCACTCGATTACCTGATCGTTGACCTCCCGCCCGGGACCGGGGATGAAGCCCTCTCCATTGTCCAGCTGGCCCCGAATGTCCAGGGCGCAGTGATTGTGACTACGCCGCAGGATGTGGCTGTGCTCGATGCGGTGAAAGCCGTGAAGTTCATCGAGAAACTGGAACTGCCGGTCATCGGGATCGTCGAAAATATGAGCGGGATGATCTGCCCGCACTGCGGGGATACCATCGACCTCTTCGGCAGGGGCGGTGGCGAGAAGGCGGCACGCGATCTCGGGGTGCCCTACCTAGGCGCTATCCCGCTCGATCCGGCGATGGTGAAAGCCGGTGACGAGGGGCGCCCGTACGTCCTCCGGCATGCTGATACGCCCACATGGAAGGCCGTGGACGCCGTGATGGAGAACCTGGTGAAACGGGTTGAATCCGAAAAGAGCTGTTAAAAAAAGGAACACTGGTATGAGAAAATACCCTGGAATCCCTGAACTCCTGGAGCAGTTCATGCAGGAACAGGGTGCTGATGAACGGTGGGTTACCGTGCAGGAACTCCGCGAACGGTTCGGGCTGACGCGGTACCAGTGCAATACCGTCTCCGGTTTTTTACGAAGGCTGCAGTATGGCCCCTTTGGGCAGTTCCCCTTCATTGTTGCAAGTATTGCCCGGGAAGAGGGCAAAAATCCGTCGGATCCTCAGAAGAGCCGGTACCTCCTGAAGGTGCGGATAACTCACGTACTGCAACGAAAGCAGATTCAACCAGTGGAGTCCATTCATGGCTCGTTCTAGAGATGTTCCGGCCATTCTTGAACAGTTCATGGAAGAGTCCGGGCAGACGCAATGCTGGGTGACGGTCAATGAACTCCGGACGTATTTCGATCTGGATGAATTTTCATCACCGGCAATCTCGGGTTTTCTGCAGCGGATTTATTGCGGCCCTTTTTTCCGTTTCCCTTACCGTGTCGAGCGAATTGAAAAAATCACCCTTCCAAAACCGCATCCCAGGACTGTGAAAAAGTATCTGGTGACGAGGAGACCTCCGGTACGCAAACGGGATCCTGACCTTCCCGAGATCCCGATTCTTGCCGGAGGTATTCAGGCTGGTGAACGAGGATAACCTGGTGCTGATGCCGGCACTATGGGGAAAAGAAGGGGGAATAATTGCCGGATCAGCGCAACCCAGACTGAAGCCGGGAGATCTGGTTTCCTGAGTCCATGCAGATTAACGGCCCTGGACCCTCCTCCCCGCTGATGGTGCCGGCCCGCTTCCGATCATCCTCCTGGTTTATGGGGTAATAAACGGTCCCGCTGACGGTCGATGTGACATGATTGTCAGATCGTCACGGTCTGACCAGAAAAAAAAAGGAATGTCATGACGATTGGTACCATCACTTTTGAGGGAAGGGGGTCAGAGGAGACTGCTGCAACGATGGCAGCCACAACCCCGATCTGCCTCACCGGTCCGGTCCTTGTCTGGCACCGAAAGAACCATGTCATGGTTTTGCCGTATCCCGACACCAGGATCAGACCGCTTCCTTCCACTGGCAGGAGCAGTGCCGGAAGTCCATCAGGGCTGCCGATGCACAGTCCTTGCAGATCCGTGCGGGTGCAGCCGCGACGTCCTTGTGAAGCGCAATGATGTTGGTCATCAGGGTTGCCGTGACAGGCTCGCTCGTGAGCAGGCAGGGGTAATCCGAGAGACGCATCATCGCCGAGAACCTCACGGTCATGGCACAGGCAGGATACGCGTACCGTTGTGGGTTGGCCAGCACCTCGTTCCGGAGAATGGGCGAGAGATCGACATCGAACCCGCCGACTTTTGGTTTCAGCGGGCCAGGCTCGCTGCTCTGCATCCTCCGCGCCTTGTCGACCATCTTCCAGCCCCGGTAGATCATGTCCATGAAGTCGCAGTTGTGGAGTTCGATGGCCGCACCCCGCTTCGGGTAGAGCTGGACATAGTTGTGGTAGCGTTTCGTCAGCATGTCCACGACCATGATCGCGTTGAACCCGTCGAGTTCAAGGATATATTCTGCGGCACTGGCCGATGCACCGGTGGCAACCGAGAGCACCTCGTGTTCGGTCTTCATCTTCGGTGCGGCTGCATGCAGGGTCTTGTCCATCACCTCAGTCACCGACTCGATGACGGACATGATGACATCGTCCTTGCACATATTGTACGTGGACTGGGAAATGTGGTGAGCGATATCCCCGACACAGTAGGCCGGCACGGTCACAATGTTGCCGTAGTGGACCCCTTCATCGAGCGAGGCTTTCACGGCACCCTGCATTTTCGTGCGGTAGTCCTTCATGTACTTCCGGCAGTCGAACGAGGACTGGCCTGCGCTGTCCATGAGGTCTGCCTGGGCATCGACCGGCGTTTCGTAGATCGACTGGATCATGGCAACTTCCTTCTTCACCGCGTCTGCAAGGGTTGATCCGCCTTCAACAGCATGGGCAAAGACATCACCTATCCCGTACGAGGTGTTCATGGCCCACGACTTCGCGGCAAGGATCGTCTGCTTGTGTGCAACCGGGATGTCCGTGGTTTTCAGGATCTGGTTGACGATGTTGCTGCTGCTGCCCGGTATCAGGGCGAAGTCCACAACGCAGGTAGGCCCGTAGAATCCTGCATACCTTCGTGCCGATTCCCTGCCGATCAGGGCTTCGGCCTTACCGACCGCTTTGATAAACGCGTCCACGCTCTTTTTGAACTTCGGGTCCTCATCATAGAGCATCTCAAGGATGACCGGTGTCTGGTAATGTTCGACAAAGGGATCATCCTCGGGACGGATCGTGGTGGTCAAACCCTTCAGGATCGTATAATGGGCATTGACCGAACCGGTATGCAGGGCAAAGACTGCTTTACTCTGGTCACCTGCGGGTTTCATCCCCTTGACGGCATCAACGTACACCTTTGTGTCATCGATGACGAACTTCTCCCCGCGCTTCTTTTTTACCTGGTTCACGTCAGCGTGCTGGGCAGCCATCGCTTCCGTGATCATCTTCCTGATTACATCCTGCATAGTGCTGCAACTCCCGGCACCGGTCTCAGACGGGGTGCCTGTACGGCAACCATTGTTCCATCCCCCTATTAAATGCATTCATGAGGATAAATCCCCGGGCACCTGCCGGGTGTTTCGGTCAGGTCATGGAAAAACCACCTTGGCTGGATCTCCGTGTCAGGAGAGGCACGCAGGCTGGTTCCGGCACGCTCTGCGCTGGATGTGCGCTCCTCACGGCCATCCCCCGGCACCTGCGGCTCTTCAAGGACAGGGGGCTCATCCTGGCCTCCCCCCGACCCTGGGCATTCCGGCAGGTCCTTTGTGGACGGGTTTGCCAGTGCGGGGTTTTGGCGGATCTCTCCTCCCAGGCCCTCACCCGGGCACGGGATCCACTGCCCTCGCATGACAGCGCTGCAGTGAAGATGGTTTTCTTGTCGTGAACCGGTTCTGCAGGGAGGATGATGGGACAAATTCCGTGACCGTTCAGGACCCCTGCACGGGTTTTCCCCGGTAATGCTGCTCTCCTCTGATGCGGGGGGAGCTGCTGCAGACCCTGCCGTCTGCCCGCTCCTTTCGACCGGATCGGATTTCGGGCAGGCAGTGAGATCTCCCGCGGGAACGATGTCCCGGACCTGCCAAGCGGGTCCGGCATCACTACCACACGTGAATGATCCCCACACCCGTTTCCCGGACAGGACAAAACGCTAAAAGCGCAACTTTTGATGCAAACGGTGTGCAATGGCAGGCATGCACGGCACTGAGGTCAAGGTCCCTCAGGTAGTTCCCCGTCTTTTCCAGGTGCTCGCGGGTCGGTGAGACGAGATGGAGACCCCCGATAATACCTGCAACCCGCCGCTCCCCGCATACATGCCGGGCATATTCGGTTATGTTGCAGATACCTGCATGCGAGCAGCCGGTGATGATCACCAGTCCATTCCCGGAACGGAATGCGAGAGCAGTGTCGTCGAGCAGCTGGTCGGGTTCCCTGGTGCCGTCCGGGTGGATGATCCCCCGCTTCCCCGGATCCACCTGTTCAAACGAGAACTGCCGGGGGATCTCACCAAGGAAGACCAGATCATCGGTGATCCAGACCGGTGCTCCGGACAGGGTTACCGCGAACAGTTTCCTCGCCTCCGCCTCGCTCATGAGCGAGCCGTTGTTCCGCCCTTCCTTCTCTTTAGGCCAGAAGCAGCGGGGATGGGCGATGAGTTCAGGCATCCGATGCTGCACCCGTTCCGGGTCATCACCGGTCACATACCGGCCAAGCGCCCCAAGTCCGCCCGTGTGATCACGATGTCCGTGCGATAAGACAAGAGCGTCCAGGTCCCCCAGATCGATGCCCATCTTTTCGGCATTCTTCAGGAACAATCCCGACAACCCGGTATCAAAGAGGATCTTCTTGCCGGCAGTTTCCAGGAGGAACGAGAGCCCTGCCTCGCCGCAGAAATCATGATCTGTCAGGGTGGTATTTTCAACAAGGACGGTGAGAGTGAGCCGGGATGCCATACAGGACTATTTTTTTTTCAACAAAGAGGATGAGTCTTTTCATTTCTGAATCACTCCCATGGATGTGTTTTCGCAACCCTCTTACCCTCCCGGGTGAAACAAAAAGTACTATGAAGAACCCCTTCCACATCATGATCATCCCGACGCTGGGGTGTCCCTCCAAATGCAAATACTGCTGGAGCTCGGAGGAGGGCTCGCCGGTCATGACCATCGACACGGTCCGGGACATTGTGGCGTGGCTCAAGGAGTTCCGCAACGACCGGGTGACCTTCACGTTCCACGGAGGCGAGCCGCTCCTTGCGGGTGCAGATTTTTACCGGCAGGCTCTGCCCCTGCTCTCCCGGGATCTTGCAGAACTCACCCCCGATTTTGCCATGCAGACAAACCTCTGGCGTATGACCCCGGAGATTGCCGCTGTGCTCGCAGCGTATAAGGTGCCCCTCGGGTCGAGCATTGACGGGCCGGAGGCAATCACCGATTCCCAGCGGGGCGACGGGTATTTTGTCAAGTGCATGAAGGGGTATGAAATCGCCCGGGAGGCCGGCCTGTCGGTCCGGTTCATCTGCACGTTTACGAACAAGTCGGTGAAGCACCGGGAGGAAATCTTCAATTTCTTCCGGGAGAAGGGATTTGTTTTAAAACTCCACCCGGCCCTGCCCTCGCTCCGCTCGGAGAACCCGAAGGAATGGGCGCTGGAACCGGCTGAATACGGGGATCTCCTGGTGTATCTCCTCGACAAGGCGCTGGAGAATATCGGGAGGACTGAGGTGATGAATATCAATGACCTCTGCCGGTGCGTCTTCACCCGGCGGGGAAGCGTCTGTACCTTCGTCAACTGCATGGGCAGCACCTTTGCCATTGGTCCTGACGGGAGCATCTATCCCTGCTACCGCTTTGTCGGGATGCCGGAATGGGTGATGGGGAACGTGCGGGACAAGCCGGCCGTGGACCAGCTCATGCAGTCAGAGCCCGGCCGGCGCATGGCTGCATTCTCGGAATATGTGGATACGGCGTGCAAAGACTGTGCTCACCTCAGGTACTGCCGGGGCGGGTGTCCCTACAACGCGATCGCCCCCTCGGGGGGATCCCTCGAGGGAGTGGACCCCCACTGCGTTGCATACAAGCGGATCTTCGACGAGCTCAACGAGC
>JAKLGZ010000129.1 GCA_022710385.1 Methanoregula sp. | reverse complement strand
ACACCATCGATGTATATCGTTGCATTGGTCGGGATCGACCCGATCCAGACCGTCCCGTTGCCGTCCTCTGATCCATCATCGGTCGAGAGGATGAACTGCTTGAGCACCAGCAGTTCCCCGGGACTCAAATCGATGGTCGCAGAGAGGTTCTGGTATCCCACCTTCACCAGGGTCAGAGCATGGGTCCCGGCAGTGAGGTTCGCCACATACGTGTTCGTCAGCCCGCAGTTGACGTTGTCAATATAAATCGTTGCATTGGTCGGGACCGATCCGATCCAGACGGTTCCATTTTCAGGAGCGGCAAAAAGGATCGTGCCACCCTGATCCCCTGATGCATCGTCCCCTGCCACAGCACAGGGAACCATGCCGATCAGAAAGAGAAAAAGAATACCTGCCACTACGCTGGTTTTCACTAGTACCACCTTGCCATATGAACAGATCACACCCTGGCGTTCCTGAACAGACCTCCCCGGGGAGCATGCCCGTGGACATCTCCGCCCCCTGCTCTCCCGGACCTCTGGTATTCTCTAGAGTCAGGTACCTGGTAATCTGATAAGAGGATCCTCGTTTATCAACTATATAAAGGTAATCAGCAGTATTCTCGCTATTTTATAAAGCTGCCCCCATAGGAAGTACCCGGATTCCCGGCAATCAGGATATCCGTAAAGAACCATACGGAATCATCTCCAGGCCTGCCCGTTTCCCTTCAATCCCTTGATCGGCACCCAATCTCCCGACAACCAATTTCCCGGAAGTCCCCATAAGGCTCGCCGGCTCGGAACAAACCGGAATAGGACTGCCCGGACAATGCTCTCCTGCCCTGAAGCGGCAGGGAATCACGGATCTTTTCAGAAAAAGATGCCGGGAACGATACCAGAACAGGGGTATCCGCCCCCGTTTCCCGGCCGGGTGAGAGGATGACGCGAGATACTCCAGGGGGGGGCGGGAGTTATCGGGTCCCGACCTCCATCTCCCACCGCAGGTCCTTCTCACTCCCCTTCATGCAGAAATCCTTCTTCATCATCCCATGCTCTATGTAAATAGGACAGCCCGGGCAGATGCAGCCCCGGTCATCACGGACACAGCCAAAGCTCATCCCGAGCAGGCAATACATGGTCTCCCCGTTCTTCTCCGCAGACCCCGTGAAACTCGGGCAGGAAGAGCACAGACAGGCCTCTTTCATGCCGTCATACCGCTTCCACCGCTCTTCCTTCTTCAGCGGGAGGAGCTCTCGTGTTCTCTGCTCAAAGGTATCCATGGAAATGACTCACGAAAGAAGATAGGAGGATAAGGTTATCAAACCATCAGGTCACCCACGACCCCCCTGCCCCTGCAGGGTATTCCTGCTGACGGGGCAAGAGGATCTCAGGGAATCTCAGGGGAAGTACGCTTCCGGGAGTATCACACGGGGACAGAATACTTCTGAAATTTATCAGAGCAATCCCCCTGATATGATTGAGAACCAGCTGCTGCATCATATCTGATAGGTAGGCCTGGAATTGTGTCGTATCCTAAGAGAAGGAGTCCAGGGAGAACCAGCTGCCACATCATATCTGCCTTTGCCGTATCGTACCTGATAGGTCGTCCAGGCATCGCCTCTTGTCCTTCAGCAACAGGGAGCGGCTACGTGCGGTATCACCTATGAGGGGTAGGTATTTGCTGGATCATATCTGAGAGAGGAGAGGGATTGCATCGGAGGATCCGACTGCTCTGGGGAGAACAGGCTGCTGCCTTTCTGCCGCATCGCCACGCGTCAATCCTTCCGCTGGAGCGGGGTTATACAGCCCCTGCCTGCGAGGGGAGAGGAGATTCCCACAGTCTTATATAGCAATCGGTTTAAATAATAATGGTATCCGCTATCCGGTAGCATGAGGAAAATATCATGAAAATGCCAGTAAAATTCAAAACCTACTGCCCATTCTGCAGGAATCACCAGACCCATGAGGTGGAGAAGGTCAAGAAGGCCAAGACCACCGGTCTCCACTGGATCGACCGACAGAAAGCACGGCGGGGGAGCATCGGAAACATGGGCAAGTTCTCGAAAGTCCCTGGCGGGGACAAGCCCACCAAGAAGATCAACGTACGGTACCGCTGCAAGACCTGCGGAAAAGCACACCTCCGTGCAGGGTTCCGTGCCGGAAAATTCGAACTGACGGAGTGAACGGGATGGTACAACAGGCACGAGCGAACCGGAGCAGGTTTGTCAAGGTCAAATGCCCCGACTGCGAGAACGAGCAGGTCGTCTTCGAGAAGGCATGCACCGTGGTCAACTGTGTGGTCTGCAGCAAGGTCCTTGCTGAGCCCACCGGTGGCAAGGCAAAAGTGAACGTCGAGATCCTGGAAACCTTTGAGTGAGAAGAGCGATGAGCAACCAGTCGTGGCCAGCAGCAGGAGAACTCGTCGTCTGCACCGTCAGGGACATCAAGGACTTTGCAGCGTTTGTATCCCTGGATGAATACCCCGGCCGCGAAGGGCTCATCCCCATCTCCGAGATTGCGACCGGATGGATCAAGTATATCCGCGACCATATCCGCGAGGGGCAGAAGGTCGTCTGCAAGGTGCTCCACGTCGACCAGAGCCGGGGGCATATCGATCTCTCCTTAAAGGACGTGAACGACCACCAGCGGCGCGACAAGATCCGCGAGTGGAAGAACGAGTCCAAGGCGCGGAAGTGGATCGGGTTTGCGGCCGAACACTCGGGAGAGAGCCCCGAAGTGATCGAGGCCGCCCTGATCAAAAAATACGGCGACCTCTACACGGTCTTTGAGGAGATCGTGACCGAGGGGACCGACACCCTGAAAAAGACCGGGCTTTCGGCCGGTGTGATCGAGGCACTCTCCCAGGTGGCACGGGAGAACGTCAAAGTGCCGAGAGTCACCGTTGCCGGGAACCTCATCCTCACCTCCACAAAACCGGACGGGGTCAATATCATCAGGCGGGCGCTCCGGAGCGCCGAGCCGAAAATCCCGGAAGCCGAGATCGAACTCACCTACCTGGGTGCCCCCACCTACCGGATCAAGGTCACTGCACCCGATTACAAGAAGGCAGAGAAAGCCCTTGAGAAGGCAGCCGCTGCGGCGATCGGGGTCCTCGAACGCTCTGGCGGCGAAGGAAGGTTCGTCAAGAAACCGAAGTCCGGAAAGGCGGCATGAAGGGGAGAATACGGCGCTGCCCGGTCGACTCGGCCTACACGCTGCACGACCACTGCCCGCTCTGCGGAGCGGCTACGGTCACCCCCCACCCAGCACGCTTCTCTCCTGAAGACCAATACGGAACCTACCGGAGGATCGCGAGAGGATGGAC
>JAKLGZ010000128.1 GCA_022710385.1 Methanoregula sp. | reverse complement strand
GATCGGAGTGAGATTTACCAAGGGAGCAGAAGAAATTCCCTGATCAATCCTGCTTCAGAACCTCCAGAAGAGCTCCCCTGATCATCTCTTCGGGTATCGCTTTGAAGACATCCCGGTCCAGTTGCACCGCCTTGCATGAAACCTGATCCTTGCTGATATCGGTCCCACAGCTGCATCCAGAAAAAGAGATCCCTGTGCCGAGAAGGTGTTCCAACTGGATGCCGTTAATTATGAGCACATTCGATTCATCCACCTTATCCGGAGAGAGAATGGTATTCTGAATTTCCAATTCGACATTGTTGAGGAGATCCTCATCTCCCAGTTGTGTGATCACCTTCAGGAGATTGGTCCCGGTATCGGTGCAACGGCCACATGGAATCTGCCCGAATTCCAAGTGGCGCCATTCAATGAGAATTTTCTTGGTTTGACTCATGCACTACTCTCCCCCCGATTTCAGGAGATAAATAATTCCCTGCGGGGTGCTTTTCTGATAGAAGTGCAGGGACTCCGACTTGTTTCATGGATCATTTTACGGATAGGCGATAACTATCTGTCATTACAACGGTGGGCATGCCAGGGAATGCCCGAAAATTCCCCATACTGCGCAATGGATATCTTTCGCCTGCAGACAGATGCCGAAGCGGCACAAGGATTATTTGAAACACCCAAGCTGGCATGCCCGGATTTTGATCCCGTTCTCATTGCAGAACCGTGAGATATCGGTCTTTGAGATCCCATATTTTTCTGATATGAGAAACGCTTCTGGGCATTTGATCTCTTTCTCGATACCCGCTTCCCGGAATATGGACTGTATTTTCTGCTCATCCATGGTAAATGTTGTATTTTTACAATGAGTTAGAGTTTATCATTTCATCGTTTCACTTGTGTACAGATTAGGTAATCCCAAGACCTGCGGTGGAACATTCATATGAACAATCGATGACGGCCTTTTCATCGAGTAAAGGTATAAAACTGCCGGAAGCAGTTTGATTGGAAAGAATCCTCTGATTTCACAACAGGATTCGCTTCAGAACACACCGACCTTCTTTATGACCCGGATAATCGTTGCAGGAAAAGTAGGTTTGGGGAAACGAATGCCGCTGCAGGTCCATTACAGCCGGATTCTTTCAGGATGCGTATAGATGCTCATCCGGGGTGGCCGGGCAAATCCCACAAGGGTCATGTTCATCCGTTCAGCAAGCGAGATCCCTGATGAGAATGGGGCATTGTTGCTGACCACAATCGGGATCCCGGCACGATAGGCCTTGGCGACCATGTCAGCAGGAAGCCGGCCGGTGCAGACCATGAAGGTGTGGCCGGGATTTACCCCGGACAGGAGCGCTTTTCCCACCGCCTTGTCTACTGAAGTATGGCGCCCGATATCCTCAGCGGCAGACCTGACATGACCTTCTGAATCAACCAGGATGGTACAGTGGGTTCCCCCTGTTGACCGCCATACGGTAGCGGTCTCGTGGACCTGTCGTGTCCCTTCAAATACAACGCTTTTATCAATGACGATACCCCTCCCGATAGGAGGTCCGGATAGTTCCTGCCGGTGCCGAATACCCACACCTGCACTCCGGATCTCAAGCGAGGGAGCATTCCCTTCCGTTGTACAATGCTCTGCAGTAACAGCGATAACAGGGAGATCGATCCGTATTGATGTGATGCAATCAGGATCGCTGATCAGCCCTTCGCAGATGAGAAAGCCGATTGCAAAGCTATCCAAATCCACAGGAGTGATTTTAAGGGTGGTCACCGGTATCCCGTTGAGGGTGACGGTGACGGTATCTTCAATACAGACGCATGCCGTTTTCCTCTCCACAGTATCATCGCTGACTGCGAGAATCTCGTGGTCAAGGGTCATGGTTTTTTTCATATTCATTGCCGTGTCGTCTTGCGAGCCCATCCAACAGTCACCTCAAGCGTACCCATTTGAGATCCGGGCTGAAATGTTCAGAGACCAGTGATAACCCGGTTCCAGGAGGGCAGTGAGGGCACATACCCTGTCATTTCCTGACTGAGGGGGTAACAGTACCGGGATACAGGTCCGAACAATAAGAATGGTGAGAGATAATAATTAAGTTCACTTATCTGTTTTGGTTATTCATCATTTTTACTTAATAAATCGCACTGATAGCAGAGATACCCGGTCGCAATGATGCATCTTATTGTTGCACTGGCTTAGGATCACCCTATCCTTTTTGTGCCTGAGTGACGATGAGTATACTACGGTTCCGATGGCAACACTCTCTATTGAAATTATCTATGATGCCGTGCTCCGCATCCAGCTCTTTGAAGAACACGAGATATCCGTCATCTTTTCAGAGAAGGGGGTCCGAATCAAATTACCAACCACCCGGAGACTTGCAGAGTTCCTCGCTGTTCCCCATTATTACGTTCTCCCGTATTTTGCCATGATGGAGCAGGAGTCCCTTGTCACCCGTGCAGAACGGGTCGGGATTATGACCACTCCTAACGGGACCGCGCGATATCTTGCATTGATGAAAAAGTCGTACCCGGCAGAAGGAGAGGCAATTCTTGGTCCGGATGTGTACAAGGAACTCATGAACAGGGCTGGGCTCTGATTCAACTACTATACCAGTTGATGTAGCAGCAAGTAAACGGATATCATTAATATTCTGCCAGAATCCAATTAGATACTTATTGAAATACCCTTCACAGAATTGTCCTGGTTACTGATAGGGTAATTTCAGGACCGTGAACTGGCACTTTATTTCATCAGAGCCGTGAGGCGGCCCCTATGACCACTTGAGGAGTATCCCTGCATGAATGAAGTTATTGAAGGAATCATCCAGGCGGTTCAACTGATTGTATCCCTTGATGAGGAAGTTCTTGAGATCACGGCACGGTCTCTCCTGATTTCGCTCTCGGCAACCCTTATCGGTTCGGCGATTGCTATCCCTATCGGGGGATTCATCCATTTCAAGGAATTTGGCGGAAAGAGAGGGCTTGTCACCATCATCCAGGCCCTCTATGCACTTCCGACGGTGCTGGCTGGCCTCCTGGTCTTCCTGCTCCTTTCCCGTTCCGGTCCGTTTGGATTTCTCAGACTGATGTTCACGCCGACCGGAATGGTCATCGGCCAGATTGTTCTGATTATTCCATTGATGATTGGGATGACCCTGATCGCTCTGTCAGGAGTGAGCCGGACCAAACAGGATACCGTTATTTCGCTCGGTGCCTCTGAGACCCAGACTGTGATCACCATCGTCAAGGAGGCGCGGTTTGCCATTCTTGGCGGAGTGATCCTGGGGTTCGGCCGGGCGATCTCCGAGGTAGGGGCTGCGATGATGATCGGTGGCAATATCAGG
>JAKLGZ010000127.1 GCA_022710385.1 Methanoregula sp. | reverse complement strand
GTACGTTCCGGAGCCAGACGCCGTTCCCGTTCCCGGCGATATGTGCCATACCGAAATCGACAGCAGTGGTCGCACCCTGGGGCTCCAGCTGAAGACCATATCCCGAACAGTTTGTAATCGTGAGGTTATCGAGGCTGATCCGGCCGCTTGCCTTATCAATATTTACTCCCGTACTCCCTGAACTTTTGACAGAGACCTTGTCGAGTATTACATCGCTCAGCTCCACTCGGTAAAACTGGCCCCAGTTATCGAGATATACACCGAACCCTCCCGGGGTGTCGATACTGACATTGCGAAGGGTCACTCCCTTCATGTCCTGCTGGTCGTGCTTGTAGATCCCTGATCCCAGGGGATGATCGATGGTGATATCTTCGAACGTCATGCCGATATTCGGCCCGTTGGCATATCCGCCAATATGGATCCCGTGTCCGGACGGGCGGCTTATCCGGATCCCCCGCAGGGTGAGGTTCCGGGCACCGTTCCGATATTCTCCCGGGGTAATCCGTACTGCAGTCAGCGTTGTATTGACGATGGTTGCGTTCTCGATAGTAAGATGGTCGGCGTCATGGATGAGGAACCCTTGATCCGGAACTCGGAGGGCATCGGTGCTGAAGAGATCCCTGATGGTGACGTTTCCAACGCCTTCAATAGTGAAGGCGATGCCGCTGTTATCAGCGACCCGCTGCCGGGCATCGAGCGTGAGGTTATGCACGTTCAGGAGTCTGACCCCGTTCCCATTTCCGGTGATAGTTGCAGTACCGAAATTGATGCTGGTCGCTGCGCCCTGGCTCTGTAGGTGAAGACCGTATCCTGAACAGTTCGTTGCCGTCAGGTTCTCGAGGCCGATCCGCCCTCCTCCAAAGAGGAAGAGGCCGTTTCCGGTGGCATTGGTGACGTGGCAGTCCCTTACGGTCAGGTTCACCGCTTCAGGGATGGCCGCCTGCTCGATAACGATCCCCTGGGCCCCCGGATCAAAGACCGAGAGGTTGTCGAGTGTGACATCGCTCAGTTCCGTCCGGTAATACTGGCCCCAGTTATCAATGAGCACCCCATAGGCGAGGGGAGTGTCGATCGTCGTATTTCTTATCGTCATTCCTCTGATGCCCTGCTGGTTGTGCTTGTAAATTCCTGACTCACCAGGGTGATCGATGGTGATTCCCTCAAACGTGAGGTTGATATTCAGAGGATTGGAGTATCCGCCGATGCGGACCCCTGAACCAGCCGGCCGGATGATCCGGATGTCTCTCATCAGGAAATCCTGTACACTTCCGGAAAAATCTTCGGTGGTGATTGCCACTGCATGGCTGCCAGTTTCTGCGATCGTCATCTGCTCGATCGATGAAGAAATGGTACTTCGTATTCTTACTCCTGCATCGAAACCGATGACAGTCCCGTTTCTTATCGAGAGGTAATTTTTTCCATCGATGAGGATCCCATTTGACCCGGGCATGGCCGAGCCATTGAGCGTTGAGCCGTTCAGGTCAAGGAAAATACCATTCTGGATACCCCCGGTAAAACTGATGGAGTAGGCATGCTCACTTTGATCGACGACCGTAACTCTGCTGCCCGGAGCATCCACGTTATTTATCCCAGCCTGGATCGGGGTGGAGGATACGTTGAAGGCCCCCCCGTCGCGCCACCATCCGGTCTGGTTGACATAAATCTGATCCCCCGCAACCGCCTGCCCCATAAGAATGAGTACCAAAAAGGCAAGGATGAATGCTTTTCCTGCAAAACGCTGATGCATAAACAAACTCCTCTTCGGACCATGGAAAAAAATGATACGTTCTGCCGGGAATAAGCCCCGCTTCCCGAGAAAAAAAATCAGACCAGATCCCCCCTCCGATTGCATGAGGATTTTACTTCCAACATATTATTCTTAGCTTGAAGGTACAGGACTCTCCCCGCGCTGATTGATCGGAACGTCGTAATTATCGAAAAAAAAGGAAATGATGGTTGTTACTTGAAGATATCAAAGATCTGGTCGCTGCCAGTCGCGGAGAGCCGGTCGCGCTCCTCCCGCTCCTCCACGAGGGCAAGCAGCGGAAGCGACATGTCAACACCCGGAACATGGCCGAACATCTTCTCGAGCTCGACCTGCTGGGCGTGCATGAAGAGGGCGTTCGGGATATCCATGGCGCAGAGCTCCTCGCACTGCCCGCAGTTGATGCAGGAATCGGCGATGTGGGCGTACCGGATCAGGTGGAACATGAAGTTTGGCGGGACCTGGCCCGGTGTCACGAGGTACGGCTTCTTGGTGCTGCACTCGACGCAGTAGCAGATCGGGCATGCTTCGATGCAGGAGTAGCACTTGATGCACCGTGAAGTCTCCTTCACGATCTTCTTCAGGCGCTCCCTGCCCTCTCCGAGGCCGGCAAAGTCCTTTGCCCGCCACTTGTCACTGAGCTTGTACATCGCGTTCTCGACCTTTCCGCGGATCTCGAGCCCCTTCGGGTTCGGTGCCTCGGTCTTGAGTACGCCTGCCTTCACCGCAGCGTCGAGCAGGGCAGCGCCCTTGTCGCTGCAGACCTCGACGAAGGTGGCCTTACCGGCCTTGTCGCCGATGACCCCCCAGTTCCCGCAGGCGAGGTCGGCCTGCCGCGGGACCTTCAGCTTGCACCGGCGGCAGTTGCTCCTCCGGCCATAGCCCTGCTCCTCGAGCTCGTCGATGGAGATCCCCTTGTGGCCTCCCTCGTACTCGATGATGAACTGCCCCTTGTCGATCTCTTCCTTGTGGACGGTGTCCGGGTCGACCCCGAACTTCTCGGTGATCATCTTCCGGGCGGTAACCGGCGAGACCGTGCCTCCGCAGTTCACCCCGATCATGATGACATTGTCGAGGTTGATCTGCTGGCGCTTGGCAAGCTCGTACATCGCCATCATGTCGCAGCCCTTGACGGTCATTGCGATCTTCATATCCCTGGCCCCGTCAAGGTACTTCTTGACGAGCTTGGACATGAGCAGCGTCCCGCAATGGAGAGATCCTGCGGTCTTGTCGACTTCTTTTGGATCGGTGATGAATACCGGGACCGCATCATAGATGTCCTGCCCTCTGGTGACACCGAACACTCCGTCCACCATCTTCTTCTCGAGGGCAAACTTGAGCAGGGAGGTGACGGCACCGCCGCACTCCGCCTTCTTTGCGATCTCGGCGTCAGAGGTCCACGCATAATACATATCTCCTTTCTTTGACATCTACTTCGCCTCCGTAATCTTCTCGACCTTGACAGCACAGGCCTTGAACTCCGGGATCTTGGCGATGGGATCGAGAGCGTTGTTGGTCAGGACGTTTGCGGCACATTCCTTGTAGTGGAACGGCATGAACATCACGCCTTTCATGATATCCTTGGTGA
>JAKLGZ010000126.1 GCA_022710385.1 Methanoregula sp. | reverse complement strand
TGGCAGGAGCTCCTCCCGGACATACCGGGGATTGTTGGCAAGGGTGATCAGGTGGTCCCCGAGGCGTCCCGCAAGATCCGCTGCACGTGACCCGATTGCGCTGACGTACACCGGGACCTTCTCGCTGGGTTTCGTCAGCAGGACCGCATCCTTCAGGGTGTAGTACTTCCCCACCGAGCTGACGGGCGTATCGCTCGTCCACAGCCGGTTCATCACCGTGAGCGCTTCTTCGAGCATCTCGAGCCGGGTATTGTTCGAGGGCCATTCGCCACCGTAGACCGCCATCTCGTTTGGCGGCTCACCCGTCCCCACGCCGATCCCTGCACGTCCGGGATACATCGCTCCCATCGTGGCGAACGCCTGTGCGACGATGGCCGGGTGGTACCGCATGATGGGTGCGGTGACGCCGGTGATGAAGGGGACTCGTTTGGTCGCCTGGAGGGCTGAGCTCATGACCGTCCATGCGAAGTTGCATTCGATCCCCCCTGGCATCGCGATCAGGTGATCTTCGACCCAGAGCGAGTCAAACCCTGTCTTTTCTGCTGCTACCGCCTGCTGCAGACACTCTGCCGGTGTCCAGGCATCGGTGATTGCAAAATACCCGATTTTTGTTCTCATGCTCGTTGCCTCATCCCATTGTCTTTACCCAACGTTGGTTTCGCGCCCGTACGTCTCATCTGACGTGCGGGAGGACATCCTTCCAGACCTTCAGGCCCGCAGCCTCATCCAGGGAGGGGCGGGTCCCTTTCACGATCCCCATTCTCTGGTCGGCAATTGCGAGATGGTTATATCCCATCCCTTTCATCTCCTCGATCTTTTTGATGAAGTCTTCTGCCGAATGGAAGATCGAGATGACCCCGCTCACGAAGGCCTTTGCCATGGCACCTCCCTGGATAGTGCCGGCATCCTGCTGGAGGTTTTCAAGGGTGACCACCTGCTCCGGGTCGTAGACGTACCCAAAATGTCCCACACGTTCCATGGGTTTTGGGTCCCTGCCCGATGCCCTGGCACCGGTCTCGAAGGCTGGCAACAGCTCTTCCCGGACATACACAGGATTGTTCGCAAGCGTGATCAGGTGGTCGCCGAGGCGTCCTGCAAGATCCGCCGCACGTGGTCCGATCGCACTGGCGTACACGGGGACCTTCTCCTTTGGCCGGGTCAGCAGGACCGCATCCCTGAGGGTGTAATACTTCCCGGCATTGCTGACAGGGGCATCACTCGTCCACAGCCGGTTGATGACGGTAAGGGCCTCTTCGAGCATCTCGAGCCGGGCGTTGTTCGATGGCCACTCGCCGCCGTAGACCGCTATCTCGTTCGGCGGTTCGCCTGTCCCCACACCGAGACCCACGCGTCCCGGGTACATCGCTGCCATGGTAGCGAAGGCCTGGGCAACGATCGCCGGATGGTACCGCATGATAGGGGCGGTGACGCCGGTGATGAAGGGGACCTTCTTCGTAGCCTGGAGCGCCGAGCTCATCACTGTCCAGGCGAAGCTGCATTCCTTCCCTCCCGGCATGGCAATCAGGTGGTCTTCAACCCACAACGAGTCAAATCCGATCTTCTCAGCCTCTATTGACTGCCGTAAACACCCGGCCGGGGTCATGGCATCGGTTACCGAAAAATATCCAATCTTTATCCCCATACTGAATCCTCCTCCTGGCTCCGCAGAGCAGACAGGGGTCATGTGACCATGTGATGGATACGCCCCGGGTGAATAAATTAATTCCTTCTTTTCCTCATGCGTCTGACGAACAGGGGTGGAGAAGAGAACCTCTTCTCCCTCCAACGTGAATTGGAGGATGATCCCCCACAAGAGAGACTCAGCGGATCTGATGCCAGCCCCTTCCAAAGGCTTCCGGTCCGCAGAGCCCGGCAGAAGGCTGACAATGGGAGGAAACGGGCATGCCAGGGTCGTTCAGGTCCGGGGTCCCTGGCAGGTCAGGGCTATTCCCGGTTTTCATCTTCGAGGTGGAAGCAGGCGCTTTCGTAACCATGCTTCATGGGAGATACCATGAGGAACCGCATGGGTAGCCCCCCTTGATGGATAATCAGGCTGTTCTCCGTGATCGTGTGTCACAGGTCGAGGCAGAGGGCTGACCGCAGGTCCCGGTCTCTCGTTTGGCACAACCCCTGATGGTGCGTTACTTATTTATAGGGCAATAGGGGTCATTCTCACACGGAAGTACTGAAACGAGAGGGAGAAGAGACCATGTGGTTACGATTGAAATCACTCCACTGTGTGAGTACGGCATCAGACGAGAGAACAGAGGAACCCTCGATATACATTGCTAACCCGGCGACAGAAACCCGGCAGCGACTGGGGCCTTATCATATGAGGGATAACGATACCAGGTATTTTGACCTTGATCCTCTGGAGATTCCACGGGCTGGAATGTTGCAGATCGGTTTTCTGGAGCAGGATTCCGCATTGTCACGGCATGGGTGGGATGAACCCGCATTCGTTGACATCCCGGGGAATCATCCGGTCGGATCGTTCCGCACCATCTTTCCCTTGCGCCACGGAGGGATGTCCGGCGGTACTCATATCCAGGAGTATCATCTTTACTATGACGTTGTCGAGAACCAGAGCGATATTCCAGAACAGCGATATCTCCTGCAGCTGGTCAGTCTCAAATGCAATGATGCTCAGGAAGCGAAAGATGAGATCGTGCTGAAAGTAAATGGTGATCACGTCTGGGGAGCATGGGATGTCAAAACAGGGGAGACCTTCGATTTGAGCTCCCGGACCCCTCTTGTGATCAACCGGCTTGCGACGATCGAGTTGTGGGAGAGTGATGCACATTCAAGAAATGACCTCCTCGAACGGTTTAACCTCGTCATTACGGATGACTTCCATTTTGGGGAGGAACTCCCCAAAGTGTTTTCCTGGCGATCCACTCCCACGATCGATGCCAAGTATACCCTCAGGTATATTGTGACCGTCAGGTAGCGTTGGTCAGGCAGGGCACTCCCCCCCTGACGGCTCTATCACGATAAATAGTCGCCTGAAAGGAGGTACTCTGCCATGGGATACCGGCTGCGGAGACTGAAAATTGGATCCTGTCCTCGATCTTCATCTGGTTGCTATCCCGGGAACAGGTTCTGATCTCGGTGCCTTTATCCCAAAGGCCGCTGTTGAGGAAGGCGGTCTATCCTGACGGACGACCTTTCCTGGAATACCGTAGTTTTCCATATTCCTCTCTACAACGGACCGGATCTTACGGTAATCACGGGTACGATGGACCGGATTTCACGGTGACTGTTTTACGGAATATCTCGCCCAGACCAAGCCGTCTCCTACGACCTCGGTCCGGATGAGCTGCAGAGGGACCTGGAGATCCGGGAATCCGGCCTTCACCGGGTCAAACATGGTCGGGTCCGGCTTCCCCCCGGCCAGGAAGGGGTGGAGCAACACACTCACTTCCTCGACCACCCCTGCTTTGAGGAGGAC